>NZ_MJEH01000007.1 GCF_001742425.1 Bacillus solimangrovi | reverse complement strand
AACATGGTGCAATTGCAACATCTGGCTCAGCTAAGTTACTTAAGAGTGAGATCTCTCCTAAGCCACTCATGCCCATTTCCAAAATAAGCACCTCTGTATCTTCAGGCATAGATAATACGGTAAGCGGTAAGCCAATGTGATTATTAAAGTTACCCGCAGTCTTATGTGTTTTGTACTTTTTCTTCATAACACTATCAACAAAATCTTTCGTTGTTGTCTTTCCGTTGCTACCTGTAATGGCGATCACGTTCGGTTGAATAAGTTGTAAATATTGCTTTGCAATAGTTTGTAAACCTTCTATCGTATTATCAACCATAAAAAGTGGAAAATCATTCGGAACAAATGAAGGCACCTCTTTTTGCTTATCCCAGATCGCTGCAATTGCACCATGTTCAATTGCATCCATTAAGAATTCGTGACCGTCGAAACGATCACCAATTATAGGAACAAACAGACCTTTATTCACTGTTTGTCGACTATCAATGTACACTTCATGAATACAAATCCCTTCATCAATAGCACCCCGGAACTGCTCTAACACATCGCTAATTTGCTTAAGTGAAACATTCATTCATACCGCTCCCTTATCGCTTCTTTCGCCACAAGTCGATCATCAAAATCAAATGTATCCTTACCAATGATTTGATATGTTTCATGACCTTTACCAGCGATCAATATAACATCTCCTTCACTTGCTTCGGAAATAGCATATTGGATAGCTTCTCTTCGATCTACGATAACTTTGTAGTTATTACTAGTAACACCTTGTTCCATATCCAATAAAATTTGCTTAGGGTCTTCACTTCGAGGATTATCAGAAGTGAAGATCGCTAAATTTGAATGATTCACAGCAATTTGTGCCATTAAAGGTCGTTTCGTACGATCACGATCACCTCCGCAACCACAAACGCAGAAAATTCGTCCCTTCGAAATATCTTTTATTGCTTGTAATGCATTCTCTAAACTATCAGGTGTGTGTGAATAATCAACAATAACTGAAAAAGGTTGACCAACATCAACAAGTTCAAAACGACCTGGTACACCTGACATTAATTCGATCGCTTCTTTAATAACTTTCAAAGGAATATGACTTGCAATCGCTGCACTTGCTGCAGCAAGCACGTTGTATACATTAAAGCGTCCGACAAACTTCATGTTCACTTTAATCGTACCAATAGGTGTTACTAATACAAATGATGTGCCGCTGCTTGTCATGTGTATGTCTACTGCTGTGATGTCACTCTCATTATCAATACCATACGTTAATACATGTGCCGCAGTATTACGTGCATATTTTGCTGATGCTTCATCATCTGCATTTAATACTGCAAATTTTGGGTTGTCAATTGAGTACGTATTTCCTAACTGAGAAAAAAGTAGTCCTTTCGCATTTCGGTACTCATCTACAGTTTTATGATAATCTAGGTGGTCCTGTGTTAAATTTGTAAAAACCGCAATATCAAAGTCACATCCATGCACACGCCCCATTTCTAATGCATGTGATGACACCTCCATTATTGCCGTTTGCACACCACTCTCTTTCATCTGATGAAAGCTTTGTTGTAATACAACAGATTCAGGTGTTGTATTTGCTACTGGAAAGGTCTGCTCACCGATCTTAATATGAATCGTACCGATTAATCCTGTTTTTTCTTCATAGTGTTGGAAGATTTTCTCCATCATATGTGTCGTTGTCGTTTTACCATTTGTGCCCGTAACACCAATTAATCGCATATGTTTCGTTGGCTGACCGTAATAATAATTACTGAGTATCGCTAACGCCCTATGACTATCACTTACAATAATCGTTGGAACTTTAACGTCAAGTTCTTTTTCTGCTACAATCGCAACTGCTCCTGCTTGAACAGCTCGTTCTGCGAAATCATGCCCATCAACTGTATATCCTTTAAGACAAACAAATAAGTGTCCATCCTTTACTTTTCTTGAATCCATTTCAATACCTGAAATCATTGGATTTCCTTCGATATGTACATGATAAAATTGAAGTGCCTTCAAGACGGTCTGTAAATCCATTCGTCTCAATCCTTTCTACCAATCGGTCATTAAGTGAAACCTTATACATTTGTGGACATCTTTCATTTCTATTTTAGTTGAAAAGATATCCATGGTTTATTGTAAGAATATTAACTTTGTCGACACAACCTAAACAACTCTACACTTATGTATAATTTATCCATTCTATTATATAAAACCAGTAAACCCGTCACAAATTATTAATAATTTACGAAAAAAAGCGGCAGCATGGTTTCTCACAAAGCCGCCGTTTTTATATGCTAAACCATACTTATTATATCAGAGCTAAGCTGTTTTGTCGGTAAGTTATTTTTCACCAAAATACAATCGAATCGTAGAACCTGCTTCAAGCTTCACACCAGCCTTAGGAGCTTGGTCAATAATTATATCCCCTTTTCCACTACCTTGTACTTTTAGGTTTAACAAATAACTTTGTGCTTCTTCCCTTGTCAAGCTTACAAAATTCGGCACTTCCACTAATTCAGCGTCATTCCATGCTCGTTCTTTTTCTATTTGACCGTTTCGAGGTGGAATCTTCAACGCTCGTAAAGAGTCTTCCATTATTTGTCCTACAATAGGTGCTGCAACTGTACCACCAAATTGTACAGTTCCTTTTGGATTATCAACCGCTATATAAACAATCAATTGTGGATCATCCGCTGGAGCAACACCGATAAATGATACGATAAAATTATTTTTCAAATAACGACCATCTTCTACCTTTTGAGCTGTACCTGTTTTGCCACCGACACGATATCCTTCTACAAATGCATTTTTTCCTGTTCCTAATGCGACTACACTTTCTAATGCATGACGAATTTCCTTTGAAGTTTCCTCAGATATAACTCTTCTTTTTAGAACAGGTTCTTTTCTTTCAACTACTTTTCCTGTTATCGGATCGACCCATTCTTTCGCTATGTACGGTTGATACAAATACCCTCCATTAACCGCTGCTGAAACCGCAGCAACTTGTTGAATAGGTGTGACAGATATCCCTTGACCAAATGCTGTCGTCGCTAACTCAACCGGTCCAACTCGATCCATTTCAAACAATATCCCTCTACCTTCACCTTGAATATCGACACCTGTTTTTTGTCCGAAACCAAAATCTTTCACATACTTAAATAATTTATCTTTACCTAACTTTTCTCCTAATGCAACGAAACCAGGGTTACAGGAGTTTTGAACAACTTCTAAGTATGTTTGTGAACCATGTCCACCGCGTTTCCAACATTTCAATGTTGCTCCAGCCACTTTAATAAAACCTGGATCATGAAAATGGTCTTCCTCTAAATTGACAACCTTCTCTTCTAGCGCTGCCGCTAATGTGATGATTTTAAAAGTTGAACCAGGTTCATACGTACTCCAGATTGGTAAATTACGATTGTAAATTTCGGATGGAACGTCTTGATACTCATTCGGATGGAAATCAGGCCTGCTAGACATTGCTAAAATCTCACCACTTTTTGGATTCATTGCTATTGCAATTATTCCGTCAGGATTATACATAGCTTCTGCATTATCTAATTCTCGTTCTACAATCGTTTGAACGCGTGTATCAACAGTTAATCTTAAATCAAGTCCATCAGTGGGCGGAATATATTGATCAGCTGCATCTGGCATGCGTCTTCCTTTTCCATCAGAAGTAAACGAGACATGCCCTTTTTCACCTTTTAATCGTTCTTCATAAAACAATTCAAGTCCTGTTAACCCTTGATTATCGATCCCTGTAAAACCTAACACATGAGATAAATATTCACCATTAGGATAATAACGCTTTGAATCTTCGGCAATATATACGCCTGGTAGATTTAATGCTCGAATTTCATTTGCCTTTTCATTTGAAATTTTCCGTCCCTCTGGGTGAATACGCTCATTAGAAACACTTTTCGTAACATGCTCATACGCCTTCTTCTCATCCATGCCCAAAATTTCCGCTAAGCTCTTCGCCACTTGAGCAGGGTCTTGAATTTGGCGTGGAACAACAATGACACTTGGCGCACTAACATTTATCGCTAATGGCTCATCATTCCGATCGAGAATCCTGCCTCGTTCTGGTTCAAAAACAATATTTCGACTCCATAGATCTTCTGCCCTCTCGCTCAGCCACTTCCCCTTAATTAATTGAACGTAACCAAGCCTAACATCTACAACAAAAAAAACGAGTAAACCAATTACAAGAATAGAGATCAATCTTTTTCTTACAGTTACATTCGATACTCGCAAAGGACGAAGCCCCCTTTTTTCCATTCTAACTAACGTTAAGAACCTCGAGTCAGAACATTCACCAATGACTTATACATGAGTATGCAATATGTACAACGACCATCAGTGCTTTTGAAGCAAACCACTCTCTTGTTGAAGATAACATATCGGCTCTCGCTTCATCCTATGCTTGTACGTTCAAGATTATTAAGAAAACACTAGAAAACTTACCAATCAATCAGTTTCGTTTTCAAGGACTTAAAATTAAATCTTATAAAGCTATTACGCCCCTTCAGGTACATCAACTGGAAGATCTTCCTCTATTTCTTGTTCTTCTTCGATTGGTGTATTCGGCTTTTCGAATTCAACGACTAAGAAATCACCCTTACTCACTTTTGCTCCAGATTGTATGTTTTGTTTCGTTACATAACCACTACCAATCAAATTAGGCTTCAAATGTAATAGATCTGCCACTTTCAGCACATCTCTCATTGCCCATCCGGTTAAGTCAGGCATTTTCGTATTACCATCAGTTCTAATGATCACACGTTCTGACTTGATCATTTGAGATCCTGCAAAAGGTAGTTGTTGCTCTATCTTCTTGCCATCACCGAGTATAATAGGTTGGATTCCATTACCTTCTAACATGCTTATTGCATGTTTAACAGATTCCCCCTCAAGCTCAGGTACTTCAATTCCCAATGCCTGCAGATCATTTCCTGATGTTTGTTCTTCCACTTCTTCTGTTGGTGTAATGTTTAAATAATGAAGGCTATTTTCCATAACCGTATTAAAAATATGTGAAACCGGTTCAGTTGCATACTCATATGGTTCAAGCTCAGGCTGCTTTACACTCACATACATGATAAGTCGTGGATCATCAACTGGTGCTAGGCCTAAAAACGAATAAAAGTAATTTCCATGTCCATATAAATAGCCACCACCTTCTGGATTAGGAATCTGTGCCGTACCTGTTTTCCCAGCTACTGAATAATCTTCTATTTTATAAGGTTTACCTGTACCGTTTGGAGAAGTGACAACTGTTTCTAAAATTCCCTTCACTTCATTCGCAGTGGCAGCTGTAACAGGCTCACCAACCACTTCAGACTTTGATTGCTTGACGTTCTCATTTGTAGTAGGGTCAACGATTTTTTTGACAATATATGGTCGCATCATCTTACCTTCATTTGCAATTGCTGTCATCGCTTGAATTTGTTGGATTGGTGTTATCGTTGTACCTTGACCGAAAGACGTTGTAATTTTTTCTATCGGATAGTTCCACAAAATCTTCCCTTCAACTTCATTCGGTAAGTCGATACCCGTTTTTCGATCAAACCCAAAGCGCACAAGGTAGTCATAGAATTTCTCTGTACCAAGTTTTTCATTTACTATCTTTGCAACAGCAACGTTTGAAGACCGCTGAATACCTTCTAAATAAGTAATTTGCCCCCAACCTTGTCCACCATTATGGTCCTTAATAGGTTTATATCGTTCTGATAGACGAAAAGTACCTGATTGATAAAATTCATTTGCAGGAAATTTCCCTTCATTTATTGCTGCTGCTAAAGTAAATACTTTCATAGTAGAACCTGGTTCATAACGATATGCGACTGCTTCATTTCGATAGTTTGTGATATTACGAACATTTGGATCAAAGCTCGGTCTTGTGCTCATCCCAAGTATCTCACCTGTCTTCGGATCGGCAACGATCGCTATGATTTGTTCTGGTTTATATTGTTCTTCTACCTCAGATACTGCCGCTTCTAGAAAGGTTTGAATTTTCTGATCGATCGTTAAGTACACATCGTTCCCATCTTGTGGTAGCTGGATAAACTCTTTCGGGTCAGGAAGTTTAAACCCTTTTCGATCACTTTGAAACTTCATTTTCCCATCAGAGCCTGTCATTAACTCATCATATTGAAGTTCAATACCCATCTCGCCCATGATATCACCTTCCTCATTCGGAAGCGCGTAACCGATAACATGAGAAGCGAATGTACCATTTGGATAATGACGATTCATTTCCGAAGTAAAATAGATGCCTGGGATATTTAAGCTTTCGATTTTTTCCTTCAATTCAAGTGGAATATTACGTCCGTTTGAGCCAAATTCGACTTGAAAAATACCATCCTTATGAGATTCTTTTGAAAGTATCCGCTCTAATTCGGAAACGTCCATATCTAATAATGGAGCTAGTTTAACTGCCGCTGCACGTGGTTCCACTATATGTAATGGCACTTTAGAATTTTTCGAGTAGTCTTCTTTAAGAATTGCATAGATCGAATACTTTGGAATATCTTCTGCTATAACGACTCCATTGCGATCTAATATTTTCCCTCGGTTACCTTGTAATGCTTGTTGTTTCGTCCACTTTTCTTCCGCAATTTTCTCTAGATCTTGACCTTGCACTTCTTTTCCAATTTGAATATATAGAAATCTGCCGAGCACAACAAAAAAGAGCAGGACAAATGAAATTGTTAATAGCCATGCTCCTCTGTTAATATTTTTACTTTTAATTTGTTTTGACATACACATTCACACTCGCTCTATTAAAATACTTAATCATAAAGACAGACGATAGGAGAGTCATTAATTAAAGTTTCGTCTATGTTGCACAATTCGAAGACAACAATGTAAGTTAATTTATGTATTTATCCGAGGGAGATCAAACATTTTTTATGGAATCAATTCCACATTATTTTTTTGAATAGTTAAACCATTCTTAGCAGCTTCACCTAAAATACGATCTGGTTTACTTAGATCGCTTACCTTTTCCTGTAATGAATGATTACCTTTCTTCAAGGTTTCTATATTCCTTTCTATTTGTTGAATATCTGATTGGTATTGGTAAATTAACGCTTGATTTGAAACAACAAAAATACACATACAAGCGAATACAGCAGAAAAAAGAAAATACAATATCTTTTCCCCTGGTGTTACGTTGTATTTTAACTTTGATTTACGCTTTTGTTGCGTTTGCGTGTTCGTTTGCCAATCTTGTTGTCTTTGGATTTGACGTGCCGTCTGATTCAACTCCCCCGCCTCCTTTAATTAGTTTCAGGTATCTTCTCTTTGTTTTTCAGCAACCCTTAACTTTGCAGAACGTGCCCGATTATTTCTTTCTAACTCTTCTTCTGATGGAGCAATTGGTTTTCTCGTTATTAACTTCAAAGAGGGTTCAAACTCTTTCGGAATAACTGGTAATCCTTGCGGTAAATTTGGCAGAGAACTTTTCTCCTTAAATACTTGCTTACAAATACGATCTTCTAAGGAGTGGAAGGTAATGACACTAACACGTCCTCCTATTGAAGATAGATCGATTGCCTGCTCAATCGCTTCTTCAAAAACTTTTAATTCATCATTTACTGCAATCCGAATTGCTTGAAAAATACGTTTTGCAGGATGCCCCCCTTTTCTTCTAGCAGGGGCTGGAATCGCTTCTTTAATAATCTCAACTAGCTCAAATGTTGTTTCAATTGGTTTATCTTCGCGTTTTGTTTCTATCTTACGAGCAATTTGTTTTGAAAATTTCTCTTCCCCATATTTAAAGAAGATACGAACTAAATCATTATACGACCATTCATTGACAACTTCTCTTGCAGTAAGTGCAGCTTGTTGGTTCATCCTCATATCGAGTGGAGCATCTTGGTGATAGCTAAAACCTCGTTCCGCTTCATCTAATTGTGGAGATGATACTCCTAAATCAAATAATACACCATCTACTTTCTTGACTCCTAGTTCAGCGAGTTTCTCCTGTAAATAGCGGAAATTACTTTTGATAAATGTTACTCTGCTTTCATATTGCTTCAATTTTTCTTTAGCATGATCTAATGCAATTTGATCTTGATCGAAGGCATATAAATGACCCTCATTCGATAACTTCGATAGGATTAATTCACTATGCCCTGCTCCACCTAACGTACAATCGACATAGATACCATCTGGTTTAATATTTAATCCGTCTACTGCTTCTTCTCTTAATACTGTTACATGCTCAAACATTATTTACACCTGCTTTACCTAGTTGCGTTTTCTTAAATATGAGAAAACGTGGTTTCTATATGTATGGTTAGTTAAATATCGAAATCAATTAGATTCTCTGCAATGTCTCCAAACGATCCTTCAGATTGCTCCATATATGTATGCCAACGGTCTTTGCTCCATATTTCAAACCTACCTGAAACACCTATGACCATACATTCTTTTTCAAGAGTCGCATATTCCCGAAGTGGTGCTGGAATATTAATTCTTCCTTGCTTATCAATTTCCACTTCTGCAGCACCTGAAAAAAAGAATCTTGTGAACATTCGAGCATCTTTTTTTGTAAGTGGAAGACTTTTTAACTTCTGTTCAAGTACTTTCCATTCTTCAATAGGATAACCAAACAGACACTGATCCAATCCACGCGTGACAATAAATGCTCCTTCGAGTTGGTCACGAAACTTGACAGGAATCGTTAAACGCCCTTTTTGATCAATGTTGTGATGGAATTCTCCTATAAACATGGCTAGTCTTCCCCCACTTTCTTCTTTAAACCTACCACACATCCCCACTTTCCACCACTTACTATTGTACTATTCTTGTTACAAACAAAAAAAACCTGCTCATATAGCAGGTTTTCCTTCGACAATAACTGGTGATTCAATTCTACAAAAAGACTAGGTTATGTCGATTATTAAATGAGTATGAAAGCTCATTTAGTTCTGAAACAAAATGCATCCCGTAACCATTTAAGAAATAAAGGATATTCCAAATTCGTTCTTGCGGACTTCCAAATGGTTTGAATGACACATCAATCATCTCATATTTTCTTAATAATGGACTTTTCTGTTCACGTAACGAGCGGTCCATCTGTTTATGCAAATACTGTAGCTGAGTTTGAATGAGCGAACCATTTTTGTATGCGAGCTCTGTTAAATTAGGATCGACATCTGCTGCAAGCATACGCAACGATTGATGTAGGTCGTCGATTTGTTTGGACACACCTTTTACTTGCTCATCAATGTCTTTACGTTCCACTTTTTCAAGACGAGCTTCTTTATGATGATTTGCACCGCTTTTCAGCAACTCTTCTACTTCTAATTCAAGCTCTTCAATCCAAGAAGCAATATTTCGCTCTACGATTGTAATATTCAGACGAGGTACAACTGGAGGGACTTTAAAACCAAACTGGTGAAATACAGGTTTCAAAGTTGCCCAATAAGCGATTTCTCCAGGTCCACCAAAGAATGCGAGCACCGGAAAAAGATAGTCTTGCATCAGTGGCCTTGTCACAACATTATTACTTAGTCGCTCAGGATAGTCAGACGCAATCTGCATTAGTTCCGCTTCTGAAAAACGAAGCAAAGCCCCTTTACCTAAGAAATCCCCTGTTTCCAATCTTTCAAGTAGGATTCGTTCACTATTATTATGATAAAAAAGGTGTGTGTTTTGCTCTTGAATAATAATTGGTTCTCCATATCCATCTTCTTTTAATGTTAACTGTTGTGTTAATAACTGATGTTGTAACTTACCATTGTTTTGAATTAACTGTTTAAAGAAAGATGATTCAAGATTGCGTAAATCAGCATCATTAGAATCTAATACGACTAATCCACTATCACCAAATAACGCCAACATTAACCGATTAAAGAACTCTGTATACGTTTGAGAGGTTTCAATGTAGCTTTTTAGCTTATCAACAACATCTGAAGTGTGAATCGTCTCACCAAAGTGACGGATAATATCTTCAACCCAATTTGACATAAGCCGTTTATCATACACACGATCAGCTATCGGTAGCTTCTGATTGTCATCTTCTTGTGAAACATATTTTTTCAGTTCATGTTCATGAGCAGGTGCAAAAATATGATTGATTTCTGCAAAATCATGATCTTCTCCAGCAGTCCAAAAAATAGGTACAACTGGTATCCCAAGCTCTTGTTCCTTTTTTCGTGAAAATTGTATTATCGAAATTGCCTTATGTATCGTATAAAGAGGACCTGTTACGATACCAGCCTGCTGTCCTGCTACAACCGTAACTGCATTCTCGTTTTTAAGTTTTTCAATTTGCTGAAGAGTCTTCTCACTACAACCAATATTACGATTATATGAATATAAATAATCCGCTAGCTGTTCACGTTTAAATGTTCGTTTACTAAGCTCTTCCACCCGCTCAGTAAACGCTTCATGTTGTTGCGGGTTATAATCAAAGTACTTTAACGCTTTATCCTGCTGATTGATATAATCAAGTACAAATGGGTTTGTAGGAGGCAGCGAACATTGCTTTATTTCCATTCAGTGGCCTTCCTTTCTTCTAAATCATCCATCATTTCAATTCCTAAATGAGTATATCAAACTTTACATACCGAACCAAAAACCCTGCTTATAGAGTTTAAAAAAAGCCAAAAAAATGACTTCTTCAACTATCTGTCAACTTATTTGAAAACACAATTATATGTATGAAATAATCTGTTTATTATCACCAAACAAAATTTCTTAATCGTTGACATTTGTACAAATCAAGCCATTATTCGTTCGAAAAGCCCATAAATAAATAAAACGATATATGCGAAGAAAAATAGCAAGAAGTTTAATCGCATCATTACTTTTCTAACTCTCTTAACCTCTAAATCTCCTCGAACCTTAAATTGAACCAACCCAATGAGCATTGCCAACCCAATTAATAATAGCCCAATTATCCAAAGTATTGATACGTCCCAAATAACCGTAATTAAAAAATGAACGGCAAAAATGAAAACAACGGCACCTATTTCAACTGATAAATGAAATGCCTTTTTTTTATTTTGCGTTACCTTCACAGTTATCCAATATATGATAATTAACGCCAACAACGGAGCTGTCATAAACAGTGCAACAACATTTGAAAAGACACTTAACAACTAATAAACCTCCCTTCAAGCCCTTTTAAACTTTTAAATAAAAAAGTAAGAATTGGTACATTCACGTTCTTATCATTTGCAGTATGAATCAAATATCCGAGTATTGCTTCTAATTCTGTTTTACGTCCCATCTGAAAGTCTTTCAGCATCGAGGACGTATTTCCTGCTGTTCGTTCACAAATTGTGAGAATATTTTCCCAAGTGTCTTCCCGTTTTGACAGTTGTAATACGTCATCTACTTCATTAAAAACTTGCTCCATCATTTCGTAAAACTCAGGCTCTTCTATCAAAGCTCCGTTTTGTACCCGATAGAGAGCAGTTAATGAATTAATCACAGCATTTGCAGCTAGTTTATTAGAAAGCATTTCACGCCAATCTTTTCGATGTTCAAACGGAAAATTACTTGTGCCTAACTGTTGCAAACAATCCAAAGAGGAATGATCTCCGCGGTAGATACTAAGTTGAATTTTCCCTATGCCTGTATGCTCTACACTTCGGTCATCTCGTTTAAGTGCACCATGTTCGACGACACCGAGCAAAATTGTAATGTCATCTATTAATTTTGATAATAGCTTTACATGTCCCATTCCATTTTGCAAAAAGAGAATACTTTGTGTTTTTTCTATCTCTCCTAACATCGATATAACACTTTCAAGGTGATATTGTTTGACCGTTAAGATAATTAAACGTTCACTAATTCGTCCCTTCAACGGTTTCGCATTTACCTTTATCGTTTCCTCAGCTTGCCCTTGTATTAATAAAATTCCTAACTCATTTATCGTTTCAGCTTGCTCCTTACGCCTCGTATAGACCGTTACATTTCCTCCTACTTTGGCAATATGTGCTGCTGTTAACAACCCAACTGCTCCAGCACCTATAATGGCTACATCCATTACGTCACCTCTGATTTCTTTAATCTCTCATTCACCATTATGTACATTGGAAAGTTTTGCTTCCATCCTAAACTATTTTATCAGATATATAGATGAAATGGAAAAAGTCTTCATTTCAATATATCGGTATAATTTCCTAACTATATTTATAATATTTATTAAAATGTTATGCTGTTATATAAACAGACATTTTAGTTGTTTAATTCTATTGTTAAATTTTCTGAATTTTCTTTATTTTAAGCACTTATCCTACTCATGAAACACCTTTTCAAAATACTCAAAATAATTATTGAAAACGATTTCCCGATAAGTTCACAATTTTCCGTAGATTTGTTATATAATAAAAATAAAGATTATTAACTAGCGAATCATTTAAGGAGGTTCATAATATGGAATTAATGTCAGTCGAAAAATTATTACTTAACTTTAAAACACTAGAGGAGTTCAAACGTTTTAAACGACACGGAATGCAAGAATTATCAATGATCGAAGACCTACAATCAGATATGGTTGAAAATAAAAGTGATTCTCCTTTTTATGGAATCTATTATGGTGATACACTTATTGCAAGAATGTGCCTTTATACAGTTGAAGCCAAATACGATAACCTCTTTTCCCCACCTCAAAATGGTTTAGAAATTAGTAAGCTCGAAGTATTGAAAGACTATCAACATAAAGGGTATGGAAGAATGTTAGTTGAATTCGCTAAAAGCTTTCAAATGCCAATTCGTACACTTCCTCGTATAAACTCAACAGACTTCTGGAATAGCATGGGTTTTGAATCCACAGTGAATAACGAAGTTGAATATTTCACATGGGCACCTAATAACGTAACGAATCAGTCAATAACGATTCAATAAAATGAATCATATGTGTGTGATCACTCTTTCATTCATCACACATTCAATTTTTTATAAAGAGGTGCTGATACACTCTTTTAAAATATGTAATAAAGGAAGCCGCTGCATTGATCATGCAACGGCTTCCTTTATTTTTTTACCCTCTCTAAATTCCCGTTTTCATCCATTTGAAAGCGAACTTGATTCTTTTCTTCCTCTTGAAAGACTGTCATCTTTCTAGCCCTCTCCATAATCGATAACATCACTTGATAGTCTTGTTCAATGCGTTCAAATTTTTCTTTCAATTGGTCTCTTTCCCATTCCACCTCTTGTAACCTTTTCGTCAATTCGTTTTCTTTTCGTTCTCTACTACCCTCATCACTCTCTAATCTTTGTTGAAGCGATTGCAAAGAAATAATAATCTTTGACAGATCAAACGTTTGAGTACCACTGTTATTAACAACTTTTTGCTTTAAGTGATTAGCTTCTTTCTTTCTCGCAGACTTCCTCTGCTCCTTAGCAAGTGTAATAGCAGATTCAAACTGTTTGCGCACAGTTGAGTTCCATCGAAACCCACATGCGGCAGCGGTTCTACTAAGGCGTGTTCCTACTTCTTCAAATGCTGCTAATTGTGTACCGCCTTCTCTAATGTGACGCAACACAACCTCCGCAAGCAAAATATCTTCGTCTTCTGACCATGCATCTTGTCTAGCTACATTCACATCCATCTCCCCTATCTTTTTTCATATGTTTATGATGAAAAAAGATAAGATAGAATAGAAAATAGTCTACTTCTTCAAAAATGCTTGTACTGCTTTATGATGTGCTTCCGATTCCCAAAGCAAACTACAACGTTCTATTTCTAAAAACATGTTTTTTCTTAGTTTTCCAACGTCCACCCTTTGAAGCATCATTTCTTTATATGCACGTAAGACTGCAACATCTTGTGCTACAAGTTTATCTATCCAACTACTACTATCATCAAAGAAAGACACTTTCGGAAAAACTTCTTGAAACAATTGCAAACACTTACCATCAGACGCTGAGTACCTCTCTGCTGTCATTAAAAGCTTCATAGCATCTTGCTTTTTAAGACGCTCAAACAGCATCGTACCCCCACCCCAACCAGTAGTAATCGCGAGTTTGCCTTGAACAAAACCAAAAGTAATATTTTCTTTCGCTAAACGAAAATCACAAGCTGTTAAGATCTCACATCCCCCACCTAGTGCAGTTCCATTAACGAGGGCGACTGTTGGCTTCGGTAATATAAATAGTTTATGTAAAACATCACCCATCTTCGAAAGCATTCCAAAAGCATCTTCTTTCGAAAATAGCTCATGAAACACAGATAGGTCTCCTCCTGAGCAAAACGCTTTGCCTCCTGCTCCTGTTATAGACATTAGCTTAACACGCTCATCTCGCTCTGCCTGTTCTAGAGCATCCTGAAAAGCAAGTATTACATCATAATCAACGGCATTCCACTTTTCCTCACGATTGATTGTGAGTACGAGCACACCCCTATCATCTAGCTCAATCATTACTTTCTCCACAACAAACTCCCCCTTTATCTACTTATCTTCATTATACAAGAATCACATTAACGTGAATGAGATAGTTATTCATGCTGCGAACACACTTAAGAGACAATTTATCATACAAAAATAGAAAAAGCTGGCTCTACATCGTTATAAACGATGTAGAGCCAGCTTTATTGTAACAATTAGTTATTTACAACTTCCTTGCCTTTATAAGTACCACACTCTTTACATACGCGGTGCGCAAGTTTCATTTCGCCACAATTTGGGCAAGCTACCATACCTGGTACTGAAAGCTTTTTATGAGTACGGCGTTGATTTTTTACTTTTTTAGATGTTCTTCTAAAAGGTACTGCCATCATTTCCACCTCCTTAACACAAATCCATCAAAAAGCGCGAAGAACCTGCACAAGAGGTGCTTCTTCACTCATTTTTGTTAAAAAACTGTTGTAGTTTTTCTAAACGAGGGTCAATGCGTTCTTCCTTCTGTTCCTCTGTAATAACTTCCCAACCCTTACCTGACATAGGTGCTTTCCCTTCAGAGTTAGGATTATCACTGAATACTTGCATTGGAATCTCTAGTAGAATATTTTCTCTAATAATCGGCGTTAAGTCAAGGACTTCTCCGTCAATTTCGTGAATATCTTCATCTGTATCTTCTGAATAACTTTCACTATTTAACGAGAAAATTTCCCTCGCTTCAATTTCAAATGGGTAGTTCACATCAGCAAGTGAACGAGCGCAAGGCAAAATCAATTCACCTTTTATTTGCATCGTAAAAATGGCTTTGGCTCCAGCGAAGTGTACTTCTCCAGTTACATGAACAGGCGATACTTCACGAACCTCTGCATTAAACTCTTTCAAATCACTCACATCAACGGTTTTGTTAAATGTGAAACCCTCTTTGCGATACTTGTTTAATTCTGATACGTGCCATTTCATCGTTGATCACCTCAAGGCAACAAAGGTAATTATAGCGACAGACAAAGCTTTTGTCAATATTTTTTCTTTACAGCTCGAAGGCTTTAAGTAGCACTATATAAGCATAACGAGCATGCATTCCGTGTCCCTACAATACTACATCGTACAAACAATCGCAAATAAAATATCTACTTCTTTTTTATGAACATTATCTTTCATGTTTTATTAACACAAAATAAACACATTACCAACTTATGCTACAATACACTTATACAAAAAGCCAAATTGGAAGAACAAAACTCATTCAACAAAAACCTCTTGATGATAGGTTTATGATATGTATATTAGTCGAAACTACTTAAAGTGTTACATTCTAAATTAACCGAGGATGATGGAACCAAGATATATGTAAAACTATACGTTGTCTCACTAATTCATGAAGATGAGTGAAATTGTCATCACATTCATTCAATAAAACAAATAATAGACTTGTGTTTTGATTATTCATATTGGCGGATTTTTTAATGGAGGTACGAATGAAAGCTTGTGGACTTGTCGTAGAATATAACCCTTTTCATAATGGGCATGCCTTTCACCTTGAACAGGCAAAAAAAACTAGTAATGCAGATATTATTATTGCGGTAATGAGCGGAAACTTTCTTCAGCGTGGAGAACCAGCCATTGTTTCAAAATGGGCTCGTGCTAAAATGGCTCTAGCAGCAGGCGTTGACCTTGTCATTGAACTTCCATATTCATTTGCCGTTCAAAAGGCTGACCGTTTTGCTTATGGCGCCGTCGCACTATTGGATGCATTAAATGCTGACTATTTCTGTTTTGGTAGCGAACATGGTGAGATAGAACCTTTCATTGAAACGAGCCGCTTTTTACTTGAAAACGAACAAACAATCTCACAACGAATGAAGGCAGCTCTTCGCTCAGGTGTAAGTTTTCCTTCAGCAGCCTCAGCAGCCATCGAACAAGTAATAGATCAACCACTTCCTCTTGATACTCATGCACCTAATAACATACTTGGTCTTTCATATGTGAAAGCAGCTCTTGAATTAGGTTCTTCCATCAAGCCACTTACAATTAAACGAACTGGTGCGCATTACCATGATCAAGATGTTACTGGACATATTGCTAGCGCAACGAGCATTCGAAGGATAATCTTCGAGGAAGGTAAATCTATTTCTACATTATCTCATGTTTTACCAAACTCATCTATTACTGAGCTTGTAGAATATAATAAGCAAAATAAACAACTCCATAGTTGGGAACATTACTTTTCACTACTCAAATTTCGATTACTAACGATGAGTCACACAGAACTTGCTTCAATTGCAGAAGTTGAAGAGGGACTAGAATATCGATTCAAAAATGCGATTAAAGAAGCGACTTCATTTGAAGAGTTTATAAAACGTGTGAAAACAAAGCGTTATACGTGGACACGCCTTCAACGAGCAGCGATACATATCTTAACAAATACAACAAAGGAACAACTAATAACAAGTGGTCAAAAGCCTGCTTATCTACGTTTACTCGGGATGAGTGAACAAGGACAAACATACTTACGTCATCATAAGAAACATTTTTCACTGCCGCTTGTCTCAAAAATATCTGCTTTTTCTCACCCTCAATTAAGTTTAGATTTGAAAGCGGCTGATACATACCAGTTATGTTTTGATGAACCACTTCGTTCTCAAGCACTTCATAAGGAATATGCTACGATACCAATTCGTGTATAAAGTGAAACTTCCACATACTTTATGTTCATAAGTCATAAACATAACCGCCTTGCTTTTTAATAAGCAAGGCGGTTATGTTATACATTTATTATAAGTTTACTTTGCCTGTAGACTATTTAAATAATCCACAGCGTCTTCAAATGTATCTACTGGAATAATTTTCATATCTGTTTTAATTTGTGCTGCTGCTTCTAATGCAATTTTGTAATTAGAGTCTTCATCACCTTCTTCATTTGGGGCAAAAAAGATTTCTGCTTCAGACTTATCTGCTGCAACAATTTTTTGTTCAATACCACCGATTGGTCCAACTACTCCTTCATAATTCATCGTACCTGTTCCTGCAATTCGATAACCTTTCGTAAGGTCCTCTTCAACTAATTGATTGTATATTTCTAGCGTGAACATTAATCCTGCAGAAGGACCACCAATTTCAGCTGTATCAATTTCTACCTTTGGATTAACAACGACTTCACGATCAGTAACAAGACTAATCCCAACTCCTACCTTTGTTGGTTCACCCGGATATGATGCAAGCTCGATACCAATTTCTTCCATTTGTTCACTTCGTTCGACTTGAAGAGTTACTAACGTGCCGGCAGAAAGTTCTGACACGTATTCGATAAGCTCTTCTGCTGAGTAAATTTCCTCATTATTGATTGCTGAAATGCGATCTCCTGTTAGAAGCTTGCCTTCAGCAGGCATTCCTTTTATTACAGCTTCAACATAAACTCCTTCATCATTAACAGTAACACTTCTACCAGCTTTCTTGTATGCGATATAAGATGCGGATTCTTTTGATGTATCCATCATATGTAGTTGCATTTGTTGATACTCTTCATCAGAAACACCCTCTGGTCTTATCTCATCTTCCGGGTATATCTTATAAAAGTCTCTCACATGTGCAAGTGCATAATTTATAATATTAGCTTTTCCAAATCGTACAGTCGTTAACATGAATGTACCTTCCTCTTCATGCCCACCCTCTACCTGAATAATTGGAGAAAGCTCTTTCGCCATTCCAGGTGTGGAAATATAATAAGGTAATTGAATCATTGTTAGCACAAGAACAAGGATGACTGTAAGGATAATTGGCCTGAATAATGATTTACGATTTCCCATGATGAACTCCTTCCCAAGAAGATATAGCTGACTTTATTAAGGGAATATGTTGTCTTGTTTCCTCTTCCCCAATTTGAATAATTTCTTCTAAATTTGTAAAAGCGCGGGAGCTAAACTGCGTCACATCAGGTACGATCATGACATCTGCATCTAACCCACGACTCTTAACTAATTCATCTTGTAATATATCAATACTTTGCATAATTACATCATAGATCGATGTGATTTCGACATCTGCTTTCACATGAGATACATCAACAGCAATTACAAGATCAGCCCCTAATTCTCTTGCTGTAGTTATCGGGACACGATCAATTACCCCACCATCAACATACAAATTCCCATCAATCTTAACAGGGACAAAAATCCCTGGAATTGAGATGCTCGCACGCACTGCTTCTGGTAAGTTACCTTGTGTAAATACACGTTTTGTTCCCTTTATTAGGTCAGTGGCAATAACACCTAACTTAACGTCTAATTCCTCGATCTGTTTACCTTTTGTAAAGATATGAATCAGATCCTTCACTCGATTTCCTGTTATAAAACCCATTTTTGGTACGGTAAAATCCAAATAATATTTACGTCTGAACGCCGTAGCAAGCTTATATAGACGACTCATATCATGACCAGCCCCATAGAAGGCTCCAATTAATGAACCCATACTGCTTCCAGCAATAATATCAATTGGAATATTCTCATCTTGAAGCGCACGAAGCACACCTAGGTGTGCAAATCCTCTTGCGCCACCAGAACCAAGGGCCAGACCAATTTTTGGTCTCATTACTCCCTCACCTCACATGAAATCAATGGTCTAATTCTCTACCTTTTACGTATATTTGAAAAGAAACAAGCTTATGCCTTTCTAGTCTGAATTGGTTCTCACAAAATGTAACTATAATAACTCTGCACTCATAATTAATTGACATTAAATAACCATTCTACAATTTACCAAAAAAAGGGCCAGATATCAAATGATTCTTATTCATTCTATCATTAGACTGATCGCAAGTATAGAATCTTACCATAAGGAGGTGTCAATTACGTATTCAAAATTCAAAACAGTCGCTTTATCTTTATTATTATTATTATTTGCAGTTTCTTTAATATCATATCCACAAGATGCTTTACAAGCGTCTATTCGTGGATTAAATATGTGGTGGGACGTAGTCTTCCCATCATTACTACCATTTTTCGTCGTTTCTGAACTACTAATCGGTTATGGTGTTGTTCATTTTATCGGGGTTCTATTAGAGCCGATTATGCGTCCTGTCTTTCGTGTCCCTGGTTCAGGTGGTTTCGTATGGGCTATGGGCATGGCCTCTGGTTTTCCATCTGGTGCAAAGTTAACAGCAAGATTATGGCAGGAAAATGAAATAACAACTGTAGAAGCTGAACGACTAGCATCCTTTACAAACTCATCTAACCCTCTTTTCATCTTCGGAGCGGTAGCAGTCGGCTTTTTTCACGATCCAAAGCTAGGTATACTTCTAGCCGTATCACATTATCTTGGTAACATTTGTGTCGGTTTAATCATGCGATTTCATGGAAAGGACCACATAAAGCCAATTACTATTCACCCCAATAAAAAACAATTCATTCTAAAAGAAGCTTTCTTGCGCATGCATAATACCCGCATCAATGAAAGTAGACCACTCGGAAAGATGCTTGGAGATGCAGTAACATCTTCAGTACAAACACTGTTAATGATCGGTGGATTCATCATTTTATTCTCTGTATTTAATAAAGTATTACATGTTGCAGGAATAACCGAAATGATTGCAAACTTCTTTAGTACAGTCTTACTTTTTTTCTCTCTTTCAAATCTCTTAGCTATTCCTTTAATATCTGGATTGTTTGAAATCACATTAGGCAGCCAGATGACTAGTCAAACAGAGACGGTTTCACTATTAGAACAGGCAATTATTACAAGCTTTATTCTTGGTTTCAGCGGTTTTTCTGTACAAGCTCAAGTAGCTAGCATTCTCGCTGAAACAAAAATACGTTTTCGACCATTCTTCCTTGCAAGAATTCTACAAGGGTTCTTCTCAGCACTTATTACTGCGTTACTTTATCAATCCTTGTACGTTCAATTACATACGTTTGAAAAGCATACAAAAGATATTCCTGTCTTTAACACTGAAATAACAACCAATTTCATCATGGACATTTGGTATCTCTTACTTCAATATGGAGCACATTTTACTTTATTTGTTTTATGCTTCTCAATTTATTATTATTTTTCAAAACAGTTACGTTTATAAAATGATACGTCAATTAATAAAAGTCATAGTAGTAATTGACAAGTAATTAAAGAACCATTCAACCTAAACAGTCCTTATTAACTGTATAGTTCAGGTTGAATGGCTCCTATTATTTCTAATTATACTTCGCAACCATCGCTTTCTCAACACAGGCTGGAACGAGGTCTCTAACACTCCCTTTATATTTGGCCACTTCTTTTACAATGCTTGAGCTTAAATAAGAATATTGATTATTTGTCATCATAAAGAAGGTTTCAATATCTTCATTCAATTTTCGATTCATAGCCGTACCTTGCATCTCATATTCAAAGTCTGACACCGCTCGAAGACCACGTAATATTGCTTTTGCCCCAATTTCCTGAGCATATTCAATAAGTAATCCTTGAAAACTATCGACTTCGACATTTGCAATATCTTTCGTTGCTTCGCGAATGAGCTCCATTCGTTCTTCAACTGAAAAAAGTGGATTCTTTGAAGAATTATTTAATACACATACATACACTTTGTCAAACACACTTGCCCCTCGTTTAATAATGTCTAAATGTCCGAGCGTAATCGGATCGAAGCTACCCGGACAAACCGCTACACTTGCCATTCTTTATCCCCCTAACGTTATGCTACTATTCAGAATGCATTCGTCTATAAATAGAAATAGCTGTCGTTTTGTTATACTCCTCATGTTTCAGTCGTTCGAAGTCTACCACGAGATCAGCTAAATCTGAATCAGCTGGATGTTCAGTAACAATCCAACCTCCTTCTACAACTAATTCCATTTCTGAAATCGTTTCCATTAATGGTTTCAGTTTTATCTTCTCATACGGTGGATCGAGGAAAATCACTGAAAATTGCAAATCGCGTTTATGTACTGCCTTTAGTGCACGGTTTGCATCATTTCGATACACTTCAGCACGTTCTTCTAACTTAACAGTTCGAATATTATCTCGGATTGTTTCAATAGCCTTCGGATGACGATCAACGAAAATCATGGAATCAAGACCTCTACTTAATGATTCAATTCCTAACGAACCACTTCCGGCAAACAAATCCAACCCTATACCACCTTCGAAATAAGGACCAATCACATTAAACATCGCTTCTTTTACTTTATCAGTCGTTGGCCTTGTCGAATTACCAGGGACAGCTTTTAATTGGCGCCCTTTTTGCGTTCCAGCAATTACACGCATACCTTTCCCTCACTTTTTCACTAAAAATACATATAAACATGCATACGAATAACCTATATGTCATAGACCTTTCTAATCGAACACATTTCGACATTAATCCTACCATAAAAGGGAACAATACTACAATTGCAGTTTAAATGATTCCATCGGCTCTATAGCCAGAAGTTTTAAAATTAAGTAGAAGCTATACATCGTTATTACAAAAAAATAATACTATAAGACAATTAAGTCTCTGAGAAGTTTCACAGTATTTAATGTATAAAGATTTTGCACTCGGTCATAATGAGTAGTAACAACATCACATTAGGTGTTGTTGCCAACCGCGGAGAAGACTTACGTTTCCCCATAAGTTCTTCCTCCGGTTTCTCCTCTCCCTTTGCCTTCAACCTCTGTATCATTTAGATATTTCGAGGAATATAGAAGGACCCTGCAAGTATGTCCTTGCAGGGATTTTTTTTATTCAAAAAGCACCCGTAATAAAACAGGTGCTCCAAAATTACTGTATATTAATTCCTTCATCTCTTTTTACGATTTCTAACCTTAATATCTCTTCAAACCATTTCTCTGATATATATACATGACCATTTATTTTCTCCAATGGTTTCGATGTTAGTCCATAATCTTCTTGGTTATAAATAAAGAAGCTCTCATTTAGAAACAGTCGCCACGTATTCCCACCTTTTCGTACAAGAAACGTTTCTTCACCTTCAAATTCAGTAACCTCAAAACCAACTGCCTTTACAACTTGAACGAGTGGTAAATACATCTTGCCTCGTTGATATACAGCATGCCAATTTTGATTAATCTGCTTACCACCAAAATACACATCACGTTCATCAACAAAATATAATGGCTCTAGAGGAGCACTTATTTCACCATTAATACTGAAAAATTGTGTCTGTCTTCCTGTTACATAACTTAACGCATCATCTAAATCTTGTAATGTGACAAGTTCCGTTTCTTTCTCAAACAACCAAATTATAAATCTTTCTAATTCTTCTTCATTTAATTGAGTTTGCAGCTGCTCAACCATCTGTCCAACCTTACCGTCGACTGTGATCTGCTGATTCACAAGTGGAGGGAAAACTTTCCAAATCCATGTTATATCTTCTGTAGACGGTCTCTTTGAATCCAAAATATAAGCTAGTGCAATTTCTTCATCTGCGTCTGTTTGATTTATCTCAACAGGCAAAACGACTAGAAGTGGTGCTAGCTTTACATTACTTTTTGTCGTTGATACTACCGTCAAACCAGAATAATCAGGTAGATTTTCAAACCAACTGTTATTCAAGTTATATGTGGCACTTTCAGATAAATAAGATAAAACTTTATCATTCGATAACTTAGCTAATGGCTCCTCGCTCATATATAACGGAAAAGAAGTTGTATTTTGTTTCTCCCATGCGAAATATCGCAAATATTCACGCTTCACATCAGCAAGATTTAATGCTCCAGCTGCCCATGCAATAGCTGTATTTGTTTCCTCAGAAACTGTAACACTCATATTTGCAGCATACGGTTGTAATTCTTCATCTAGGAATTTTATGTACCAATCTTCTAACCAACGACTCGTATCCTCTTCATTCAGTGATAGTTCGTAAGTGAGTGTAACCTTAGGCGCACCTTCAACGTTTAGTTGTTTGCTCTTTGGGTCACCTATCCATTCACACTTACTTTTGCTATCAAACTCACACAATACATCTGATGAACCTTTAGGAATTTGCACATAAAACTGCTGTTGTTGAATATTTTGTACATTCTGTTCGACCTTTAATCTACCAGCTTGATGAGTTACCTTTATTTCATAATTAAGCGGTGATGTCTGCATCCTTACAACTGCAGATTCACCACGTTGATAACTTAACCACTGGTATCCTACTAGTCCAGTAATAATAAACACAAACAATATAAGCATACCGAATATTCGTTTAAGCATAAATAATTCCCCTAACCCGAATTTCTTATTATTAAATAACATACCAAAAAAAGTACTGTTTGAGATTAGAAATTTCCAAACTTTTTCTTTTTTTCATTTCTCTATTATAAAACAATAGAATGTGTACGTATGTACTTATTTATTATCAGGACGATTGTCACACGAATGTTTCACTATTACAAATGACTCCCCTTTTCTTCAATTTTCTTATTTTACATGCTAAAGTATAAAATGTAATGATAAGGAGGAATTTTGATGATTCAACGTTTTATTGAACTTGGAGAAGGCTATTCAGATCTGTACGAGCTGATTGAAATAGCACAAAACAATCAACACCGCTTAGTTCATATGATGGCTTTTTACACAAAAATAAATGAGCGTGACGTCGCATCTCTAGCTGTCGTATTGCAACCAACAAATCCAGGGAATTTTCAACCTATTTACATATGTCGAGAAGGTATTCCAAACCCGCATGTAACAGCGAATCAACGGTTTAATTTATTTAAAGAGGCTGCAACAAAATTAGAAAAAACGTTAATTGAATTTGATGTGAAACCATCAACTACCTTTGGAGAAAAGGAACTTTACTACCAGCACCTCATCGGTATACTAAGAATGAATCATTTTATACCACCGATGCAATAACGATAGAAATTATATACTAAAATTAATTAACCACTAGCAAACTGTGAATATTATCGATATAAAAAGCCATGAACCACTCAATTATGAAGCAGTTCATGGCTTGTTTTAACTTGACTTTGCAAAATCAAATAACCGAGCAAAACGTTTACCATCTAATATTGGTGCAATATAGAAATTAACAAGCAATGCATTAACCATGAAAAAAATTGCAGAGAAAATGAATACACCCCTTAAGCCAATGCTTGCTGCTAACCATCCTCCCAGAATTGGACCAAGCATATTACCAAGATAAATAAAACTATTTGAAAACCCATACGTTCGACTTTCCATGCCCTCTGGAGATAAACGTTTAATTAGTGCATTGACAGTCGGTAATAAACCACCTACACATAAACCTAGTAAGAAACGGAATAAAAATAACTGCCATAACTCGTTGACAAAAGCATGTGGTATTGAAATACATGCTGCTGCAGTTAATGTAATGAAAAGAATTCTATGAGGACTCTTCTTATCTGCTAACTTACCAATCTGTGGTGATGCAATCATGTTTGAGATTCCCATTACCGAAGTTGCTGCCCCAGCAAGGAAAGCTACATTTTGTCCAGACGAAAGCTCTTGCACAAATAGTGGAATGATTGGATTAACTCCGAGCATAGCTAACTGGATCAAAAATGCAGTAAAAAAGAGAGCTAACATCGGTTTCTGTGCTGTAATACGTTTGAAATCTTTAATTGCATTACTCTTCACTTGATTACCTGTTGGTTTTTCTATTTCTTTTACAAATATAAGAACAACAATTGCCGCAACTAATATACAAACTCCAGTAATGTTAAAAATAAAACGAAAACCAAATGATTCTGCCATTAGTCCTCCAAATAAAGGACCGATAATACTACCAGCTACTGCACCAGATTGAAGTGTTCCCAGAGCGTAACCAACACGTTCCTTTGGTGTATTTGTCGCTACTAAACCAATTGATGCTGGAATAAACCCACTCACTATACCATTTAATAATCGAACGATTAGTAGCCCGAACGGACCTGTTGCAAAACCTGTTAAGATAATGACGATACTCATCCCAAAACCAGAACGTAAAATCATTAGCTTCCGTCCATGCTTATCAGCAAGCCTTCCCCAAAATGGTGAAAAAATAAAAGCAGTAAAAAAATTAGCTCCAAAAATTAACCCTGACCACAAGCTTACTTTATTAGGGTCGGTTACTCCAAGCTCTTGCAAATACAGTGGTAGGAACGGTAGGATCATCGTCATTGATCCTAGTACGATAAATTGGCAGATAAATAGAATCCATAGATTTCGTTTCCATTGTTCCATTTATTTCACTTCCTTTAATCTACAACCTACTCAAACAATATAGGTCACTATAACGCAATAACGTTATGTTATCAACTTATCGAATTTTACAAAATCCATTTGTACCTAGTGTATTGAGAATGACAAAACTGTAATTCAAGCTAAATGTTGAAATTTTTAACCTCAAAACAAAAAAAAGAAGTACTCATTAACTGAGCACTTCACACTTAACATTTTCACACTATTAAATTACCATTCCTCCATCAACACTTAACACTGCACCTGTAATAAAACGTGCGTCATCTGAAGCTAAAAAAACGTATGCATTAGCAATGTCTTCGGGCTCACCTAATATCCCTAGTGCTGCTCTAGCTTTCATAGCTGCTACGACTTTCTCTGGCATTTTTTCAACCATTGGAGTTTGAATAAATCCTGGTGCAACGGCATTTGAACGAATCTTGTCCTTGCCCAGCTCTTTCGCCCACGTTTTTGTCATACCAATTACTCCCCATTTTGATGCAGCATAGTTTGTTTGTCCGTAGTTCCCGTACAATCCAACAACACTAGATGCATTTAAAATTGTACCCCCAAACCCTTGTTCTTTCATTTGTTTTGCAGCTGCTTGTCCAACAAGATATACACCCTTTAGATTGACGTCAATAACATTTTCCCACTGCTCATCTGTCATTTTTGCGAGCGTACTATCTGCAGTAATACCTGCATTGTTCACAACACTATCGAGCTTTCCGTATTGTTCAACTGTCCTTTCAATCATAGCTTGAACTTGTTCACGATTAGTAACATCAACTACTATACCAATTGCTTCACCATTATCTTTGTTAATCGCATCAACCGTGCTGTTAATTCCGTGCTCGTTTAGATCAACAACAACAACCTTCGCACCTTCTTTTGCAAACTTTTTCGCAGTCGCCTCTCCAATCCCTTGACCAGCACCTGTTACAATCGCTACTTTCCCCTGTAATCTCATCTTCTTATTCCTCCCACTTTGTAAACGGTTACTTCTTTAAGGATATAAAATTGTAAGAAGGTGTCCCCTTTAAGAGACACCTTTTTATTATGCACGTTCGATGATTAGAGAGGTTCCTTGTCCTCCACCGATACAAAGAGTTGCTAAACCTGTCTTTGCATCTCGACGAATCATCTCATATAACAGTGTAATTAGAATACGAGTGCCTGAAGCTCCAACAGGATGACCCAGTGCAATGGCACCCCCATTAACATTCACTCTTTCTTTGTTAATCTCTAAATCTTTCACGACTGCGAGAGATTGAGCTGCGAATGCTTCATTAGCTTCAACTAGATCAATATCATGAATCGTTAATCCTGCCTTTTGAAGCGCTTTCTTAGTTGCTGGAACTGGGCCATACCCCATAATTTTCGGATCTAGTGCTGCTGAAGCATATGACTTAACTGTTGCCAAATAAGTTATACCGAGTTCTTCGGCTTTTTCTTTTGCCATTAAAATGACCATCGCACCACCATCGTTTATACCTGAGGCATTACCTGCAGTTACCGTACCATCCTTCTTAAATGCAGGTCTTAGCTTCGCCAACTTGTCCATTGTCATCCCATTTTTAGGATACTCGTCTGTATTAACTACAAGAGGTTCACCCCTGCGCTGTGGAACTTCTACAGAAACGATTTCATCTCGAAAACGTCCTTCTTTTTGTGCATTCTCAGCTTTTAATTGACTCTCTAACGCAAATTGGTCTTGCTCTTCACGGCTGAAACCCCATTGCTCTGCAATATTTTCCGCTGTAATTCCCATATGTATACCATGAAATGCATCAGTAAGCGCATCATGAATCATTGAGTCGACAATTTTACCATCACCCATGCGCTGACCCCAGCGCGCATTCGGCATTAAGTATGGTGCATTACTCATACTCTCAATTCCACCTGCCATAATGACATTGGCATCACCTAATGAGATAAATTGGGCAGCCATACTTACTGTACGCAAACCTGAACCACACAATTTGTTAATTGTCATAGCAGATGTTGTTTCAGGCATACCAGCTTGAATCGCTACTTGACGGGCAGGATTTTGCCCTTGGCCTGCTGACAATATGTTACCTACTAGAACCTCATCAATCATATCAGGTGATATGCCTCCACGCTTCATCGCTTCCTTAGCAGCTACTACACCTAGATCAACTGCAGACACAGATGAAAGTGCACCACCAAATGATCCAACTGGTGTACGTGCAGCGCTTACAATTACAACTTCTCTCATTCCAAACATCCCCCTTTATCCAATATATGGACTTATACTTCCATTAAATTGAATGGTTTTACAACCTATAATGGTTAGTTGACACGAAAAAATGATGTAATTACAAAAGGTGTTCTATTCTGAATTTTTCAACTTTTATCCCTTATACTGTATCATTTATTGTTAAGAATTTCTATGATTGTATTTAAAAGATAATAAGATAGATACTTAATGTCATCACTCTTGTAAAAATATTGGAGATGTATCCTGTTTTATGGATAAAAGAAAAACAGATGCATTATATATTAGCACCTGCTTCTCTTTATTAAAGACCTAGCTTGTAATCATATTCTTTTGCTTTATCCGGTTTAGAGTTTTCATATTCAGTCTTCAGAAATGGTTTATAAGAAAAGTCTACACGCTTAACGTAATGAAGCGAAGACAGTTTTTCCTTCCAATCGCTTGCCATTTCCAGATCTACATACACTACAGCATACTTCAATCGTTTTGAAACATAATGTACATTTCCGAAACGGCGCAATTGTCTCGCCTGTTTTAATGAATGTAACCATACAATTAGTCCTTGCCGTTTCACGTCCATACCTAAGTTCTCCTTTACCATCATGTTATCACTTTTATTTCTATATATTTATTGTAGCTATTTAATTCTTTCTAAGAACAGCCACAACTTCCACCACTTGAACATCCACATCCTGATTGGAAATGTGGATTACCCTTAGGAACTTTAATAAATTCTGAGACAGATTGACCAATAAACGTGCTTACTTCATCTAATAAGTCTTGAAGTTGGCGTTCTGCTTTCTTAAAGTTAGCCACTGCCTCATGCATATCAACCTCACGTTTCATAATTCTGACACTTTTAGTCACCTTATGATAATCAGGATGATAACGTCCAAAACGTTGTACATCTTCATATAACTCTTTTTCCCGATTGAATGCTTGAATTAAACGCTGGGCTTCTTTGTCTTGTGCTAATGTATGTTTACATTCAACGTACTGTTGAAAGAGATCTGATTCAATGATATTTTGTGCTAACATTTCTGATTGCATAAGCAACTCTAACCGTTCCGATGTCGCTACTATCAATTCGGAACACCTCCACAAACGTATTTTAACAAATTATAAACAATTTGTCTCATATCTTATGACCCTTTCTTCATCAACAGTGCAGGGTCCACGTTCGTTAGTAATTATTATTTCATTCAAAAAAGGGGTTTTTCAATATAATATTAAAACCACTTGTTATTAAAACAACGAAACTAATATTAAAAATATGACCTTCAATCAATGTTAATGTCTCATAATAAAAAAAGAAAACTGCGTTAAAAAATACGCAGTTTTAGATCGTAATTTCAATTGTTTTCTCTACTCCATATGCACGTTCTTCATTTTTCACAAGAGCGATTTTCAACTCATGCTTTCCTGCTGGTAAGCCACGTACGATAAATGCAGCTGTATAAATATTGTCAATCCTTTGACCATTTAAAGAAAGTTGAATGTATCCTTCACTATTTTTACGAGCCGTTTCACCCTTATTAATAAAGTGGAAATCAGGTATGTAACACTCTACATACACATCATTTCCCTTTACAGAGTGCTTCACCTTTATTGATTGATTATCAGTCTGCATTTGCTTTAAGGTCGCTTCATGCCTTAATTCATCTTGAGTCCATGCATTTGCATTCGAGTAACCAGTTAATATTGTAGCTATTAAAAAGGTACAGCATACACCTGTAATTTTCTTTAACACTTAATCATCCCCTTATGTTTGACCTCACATATAGTGTTTGCAAACAGGGCTGATATTAACCACGTTCTATTTTAATTCAAATGAAGCTAATCAGGTAATTACTGGCGAAATCTTTTCACTATACCCTTATTAACTTTAAAGTGAAGATTCAAAAATTGACTAACTATCTTTCATCGCTTGCATCATTGCTACCATCATTGAAACCATTTGTAATTGTTGACGCATTCGATTCATTTGCTGTGGTAATGTACGACCATAATAATACTTTGATTCATCTTCAATTTCCATTATGGATTGAAAATCTCTTGATAGAGACCGATACCATTTTGGATTTTCGCGTACAAATGCCTTTAAATCAGGACGATTATTTAATATTTCTTGAACCTCCAATCGCATCAAATTACCCCCTCATTAATCTTGTCTAAAGAAAAACGGATTCCGATTTTGTTGTGGAGGAGCAGGCGGAGTTGGTGGAGTAGGAGTATTCGGTATCGTAGGTGTTTGTCTACTCGCCTGAAATTGTTCAAGAAGTTCTTGTATATTTCCAATTGCTCCACTCATATTTGCGATATGTCCTTGAATAGAATTCATATCAATGTTTTTCACCATTGATAATATTTGTCTAAATCCTTCGTTATTGCCTTCATCCTTATCTGTCTTTTTATCATCACTTGTCTCAGCATCAACATTAGCTGACGCAACTTCTTTTAGATAAGGTTTCCAAACATCATCTTCTTCACCTAAAATATGCCAATCTTCATACACATTTTGCCATGTTTTATTACCTTCTCTCACTTCAGTAATGAGAGTAGGATGCTTCCGTACAAACTGGCGAAAAGAATCAATGTGTTTTTGATCTGCCATTTCATTCACCTCTGTTCGCTCAATTTAGTCTTTTATACAATTGATAATGAAAAATAAGACGTATGCCCATTAATAAAATACAACATTTACATGAAATTGGTGCGCCCATTTTTTCAGAAAGGTGAATGAAATACTACTGGATTTACTGAAGATGCAGCAAATCTCTCATTAATGATTATTAACTTTCTCTAAAACTAAAGTTAATTATTAAATATCTACTTAATCCAAAGCTGTTTGAATGAAGTTTTGAGTATAATATTGCTCATAAACGCCAACTCCAAGATGTGTAAAATCCGAATGTAGCAGACTTTCACGGTGACTTTCACTATTTAACCAACCGATTACAACAGCAGGTGCATCCGTATACTTCGCTGCAATATTCTCACCTGCGCTCAAATATACGATATTTTCCATCATGAGCCGTTTTGCAAGATCTCCATTGGTCGGTGATGTATGTGAAAAATAATCATTTATTTTCATATCCTTGCTATGATGAACTGCTGTCTTTGCTATTTCTTCATCCCATAATAACGAAGGAAGGTTATAACGATTTCGAAGTATATTGGTTATTTCAAAAACTTGACGTTCATTTCCATCTTCCACCTCTTTTATCTGCTCTGTACTTAATGGTTGAGGAGATAGTAAACTTCCACGATACACCATATCAAACTGACGTTGCTTCACTAATGTCTCATTATCCATATATCGGATTGCCATCAGTTTGTCAGTAAATTCATCTACGTATAACTGTGCCCATGCATTGCCTAAATTCATCAAATAATTATCTGAACCGTTTTGATCAATTTTTAATTCAATCAATTCATCTGCTACTAAAACTTCTATACGTTCATCAATCATTTTTTCTAACAAACCTTCCTGTAAAGCTGAACCAATTTCAAATGGAAAAAGTGATAAGTTATCACCTAAAGCAAATGCTGTTACAACCTTACCTTCATGCAAACCAAATTGAATATAATTTTCAGACTCTTTGTAGTAAACCCACCAAACGTAATCATATGCAGAAACATCCTTTCGAGTAGGTTGTCCGAATTGCTCAATTATCATATCCTCACTTTCACCAATAAAAGCATGGATAGGTTTTTCTTCTCCTATGTATGCAACCTCTTTCGCAACTTCATTGTATTCAGTTTTGTTTTTCTCTTCTGTTTTATGTTCATCGTCATCTTTTTGTATACCCATATACATAACTAAAAAAGCAACTATCATTAAAAAGACATAAGGTGCTCTCATTATTTTTCACCTCTCATCATTATTCTAGTTTCTATTAAATAGTTAACCTTTCTACCAAACATATTCAGTTCATATACGCAATATGTATCGTAATGGCAATTTAAAATAGAGTTAGTAGATAGGGGTTAATTTCTTACTAGTAACATGCCTAATTGAAGCATGTCTAGCTTAATTAGTAACGAATTAAACGATACTGAATCACCTAAACATGATATTTACACAGAAAAAACGCCTAAAAATTAGGCGTTTCAATGATGTAAATGTGGAGGTTCAGAAATTTCGCTCAAAGCAACTTCTGCTGCTTTATCTGAGTCAGTATCAATCGCTAAATCTCCAAGTGAAAGCATACCTATAAGTCGATCATTTTCACATACAGGGAGGCGACGAATTTGATTATTCGACATTAACTCTACCGCCTCAGTTACATCTGTCTCGGCCGAAACTGTCGTCACATCTTTCGTCAAAACATTCATGACAGAATTTGAACCAGGTCGTTTCTCAGCAAGACCACGTACAACTAGGTCACGATCTGTCACAATTCCAAGTAACCTGTCACTTTCACAAACAGGAATAACTCCAATGTCTTTATCTTTCATTAATAATGCCGCTTCATAAACATTATCATCAGGTGTCAAAAACACAACATCACTTGTCATTATATCTCGTACTCGTTTCATCAAGATCACCTCAATAATTTATTTATAAACATTATTTAACTAACCATTATTCCTGTATAAACAATTGAGTCCAATAGTTACCATACATACCACCCTCAGCATACCCTACTCCAATATGAGTCATTTCAGGATCTAGAATATACTTTCGATGTTTTGGCGAATCCATCCAAGCTTTTACAACTCCTCGCACGACTGGTTGACCTGCTGCTATGTTTTCTCCTGCATATGAGTAATTAATATGAAAATGACTAATCATCTCTAACGAAGAGCCAAACTTAGGTGATTCATTACTAAAATAGTTATTATCACGCATATCTCTTGATTTGTAACGTGCAACACGCGATAACTCCACATGTTCTACTAATGGATTAAGGCCATGTTTTGCTCGCTCTTCATTAGTTAATTGAATGACTTGTTTCTCTAGTGTTTTGATTGCTTCATTGGAAATAGGTACATATACTTTATCACCGGGATAAATTAAATTAGGATTACTAAACTGTTGGTTTGTTTGAATGACTTCTGATAAGCTCACATCATATCGATTAGAAATGATCCATAACGTATCACCTGGTTGAACGATGTGCACAGTAGTACTTTTTGCTAGTACAGGTTGTCCTCCTACAAAAATACTCGTAGAAAATAGAAGTCCACTCCATAAAAAGAACCACCATTTTCTCAAGACTACCTCCTCCTTCTTGTCATTAAGCATGCCTCTCTACATATTGTGACCAAAAAATAAAATATCTCTCTTATAATTGAAAAAAGATTCCCCAATCATTAATTAACTGCTACAATTATAATGGTCTGGATTGTAACGTTTTCTTTTTAAATTTTTATTAGTTGCATCCAATTAATGTTCATACTATGATTGTTTTATATTGAACTGTCATCAAGGTTTATCTACTTATGGAATGAACATTTAATATTATCCAAATGAAAAGTGAAACATAGGAGGGATTATAGACAATGAAACTTGAAAATATTGCTCTTGAAGGTAAAATTGTCGATATTAAAATTTTAAATGAAGTGATGAAAAAACATCAACTCGTTTTGGGAGAAACATGGGATTATGAGCGTGTATCTTATGATCGCAAGTTCGAAAACCTTGATACAAGTGAAGTGTTCTATCTTCGTGTACTTGGTCATGCAGTTGAAGGTAATGTAGACTCTCAACATGCACAAGTAAAATTATTAGCTCCACTATTAGGAAAACATTATTACCCTCATGGCGTTGAATATGGTGAAGGTGAAACATTCCCGAAAAATATCGTAAGTAAATCAGAAAAGATTTTACAAAAAGCACTTGAGGAAATTGACGCACTTTCTAAATAATTACATATAATAAAACGTCCAACATATGTTGGGCGTTTTATTATATGCACGGAAAAATGCCTTCAAATTCGAAACTTGTTATAATATAAGAATGTCAACATTTTTAAAATCATGCACTATTAGTTTTTTGAACTTATACTCCTATTCGATTAGCTATGTATAATTTAGGAATTCAAATATCTAAAAGTTATTTTAAAAGAATAGTCGTTCTTACTGTTCAACAATTGCAAGACATACTATAATTTATTATACAGAAGTCGTTTAGTTAGATAGAGAGGAGCACTACGTTGTCTAAATTTTTCTCAAGTCGTTTCATAATCATCATAGTTACTCTCGCAATTATTATCGGGATAAGCTTATGGGTCTTGCCTAATGCTGTACCCTTGATTATTGCTTTTATAACAGCACTAATATTAGATCCTCTTGTACGCCTAGCTACTAGGCGGTTAAATATTAAGAGAAGCCTAGCAGTGCTACTCACTTTTATTCTTTTTCTGTGTTTCTTAGGGGCTAGTAGCTACTTCATTGTTACAAAGGTTGTCACAGAAGTTGTTAAAATTGGGGAAAATGCACCCGTATACATCAATGAAATCAGTGATGCTTTTTCCAAACTAGAAGCTAATTTCTCAGACGCATCTGAAGATCTTCCACAAGAGTTTGTAGATGAAATTAATAATCAAGTTACAGTGTTATTAAGTGATGCAAAAAATGTTTTAACTGAATATGATACAGTAAAAAAATTAACTGGTATTATTGCAAATATACCAAATTATCTAGTCAGCCTTGTTGTATATTTAATTGCATTATTTTTATTCATGATTGCAATACCGAATATTAAGAAAGAGTTTTACACTTTCCTTACACCTGAAACCGCTGATAAAGTTACATTCATGACTTCACGCTTATCTTATGTTATTAGTGGCTTTTTTAAAGCACAATTTCTAGTTAGTATTATAATTTTCATTGTCTCATTTATTGGATTGTTAATAATTGCACCTGAAGTCGCCTTTATTATGTCACTCATTATTTGGATAATTGACTTCATCCCGATTATTGGTTCGATAGCAATTTTAGCTCCTTGGTCAATATTTCACCTGTTAACTGGAGATATTGCACTTGGAACTAAGTTAGCTATTCTTGCCGCTATCTTACTTATTATCCGTCGTACTGTTGAACCAAAAGTAATGGGACATCATATTGGTCTATCACCACTATCAACGTTAATTGCAATGTATCTAGGGTTAAAATTATTAGGGTTTCTTGGTTTCTTCATCGGTCCAGTTATCCTGATTGCCTTTAATTCAGCACGAGAAGCAGGTATTATCAAATTGAATTTTAAGATATAAAAAACTTCCACTATAAAGGGAGTTTTTTTATTATAGGTTCGTCTAATCCATTACCACATTAAAAAGCCACCCCTATTGGGTGGCTTTTATCACTTCAATACACTTTTATTCTATACGTAACGATTATGAATCTGAAGGTTGAGGTGTCATATATTTTGCTACCTCTTCTTCTCCACGAATCTTCTCATTTCTAACCCATCTAAAGAACACGTAACCTAAAGTCATACCGTAAATAATTTCTTGAACAATTTTCATGATGATTCCACCTAATTGCTGATCCTTTTGTAAGCTGGTGAAAGAAAATAAATTGATGTTTGATACATCGATACCATTTAATAGGGAGGCAGGTACACAAAGTGCAAGTGCCTGAACCCAGTGTTCAGGGTCATAATAAGTTGCATATAATGGTGAATTCGAGAAAATGATTAACGCACATGCTGGTGATAATAACAAGCCGTTTGCGAACAAGTACCCCATCTTAAACAAATCACTCATTCGGTCATATTCAGGCAGTGGAGCGATTAATGGAATCCACATGAAGAATGCAAAGATAAAGATTAATCCCGTCACAGCAGCGTGTAACAAGGAGTCTGTTTTGATAAAATCAAAAACTCCTGGAAAATGGTACATTGAAAACGATCCGTTAAACAAAAATAAAGCTAATAATGGCTTTGAGAATAATTTGAAAATCTGATTAATTCCCTTTGTATTCACAATTGCTCTTAATAACCAATCAGGTGTACCGAGAATTAACAATGGTGGAATAGCAAGATATAACAATGACATTTGAACCATGTGAAAACTAAAGTTCATGTGACCTAATAAGTCAAGTGGACTTCCCTTCACGATATATAACAATGCCATTGCTCCTAAGAAGCGTGTCATTTGTTTTCTCGTTGCTGGAGTTGCATCCGTGAACTTGTCCATAAATCGTCCACGAACTACAGTTACATATAATACTGCTATCGACAAGATTGCTATGAAATAGTAAGGACTCCATAATGCACGAAACCCAAAAATTTGAATATTTTCCCACATCGTAAATCACCTCTAGAATAAATTATAAAGTACATCTTACATTTTAAGTTTGTCTTTCATCACATCCTAAGGTTACAGTGCTTACTTAATTGAATGTTTTAGATTGTGTCATTGTGCCTTGAACATACAATATGGTTTCTAAGTCGTAGATAGTTGAAATGAGTCTTTTCTAATTTGAAGTATATACTAATTTAACCTTACTTAGCAATGAACATAAATGACGAAAAAAGCATTTCCCCTAATAGATTTAAAAATGTCATCATTTTGTCAATTCTTATAAATCAAAAAAGAGTAACTGATTAGATCAGTTACTCTTCTTTCATCTATTACCACCATACAATTGTGCAAAGGGCTGCTACCATAATAATAGCTGTAAAAACTCCACCAAAGATGAAGATAATTGGGACCTCATGTCCTTTATGACTCATGTGCATGAAATAATACAATTGAAATAACACTTGCACAACAGCCAAAATTAAAATAAATGGTGCTGTGAAAATTGGTGTGATTGCTTCAAATGCAACAGCGGCAAATGCAATGAGTGTAAAGAAAATCATAAGCGAAAAGACAACAACTTGTTGTTTCATCTCATCCTTGTTACGTTGCTTACGGAACTCTAAACCTTGGGATGAGTTAGCTTGATTAGTCATACATTAACCCACCTTTCCCATTAAGTATACAGCTGTAAAGATGAATACCCATACAACATCAATAAAGTGCCAGTAAAGACTTGCTAAGTAATACTTAGGCGCTGTATATGGAGTAATACCTCGCTTACTGTTACGAATCAACAACGTTCCAATCCATAAAAGACCGAAGAATACGTGACCTCCGTGAGTACCTACAAGTGTATAGAATGCAGAACCGAATGCACTAGTAGTATACGTCAAACCTTCATGAATATAATGATTAAACTCATAAACCTCTAAGATAAGGAATGATAAACCAAGGAACCAAGTAATCCATAACCATAGCTTCATTTTACCAAAGTCATTATTTTTCATATGGTACATTGCATATACACTCGTTAAACTACTTGATAATAAAATCATTGTTGCTACAAATACTAATGGTAATTGAAACAACTCATCTGCAGTAGGTCCATTAGCGAATGAATTACGTAAAGCTAGAAACGTACCGAATAAAGCGGCGAATAATACGGTTTCTCCACCAAGGAAAAGCCAAAAACCGATAAACTTATTTTTACCTTCTAACGACGATTTTTCTGGTTCAGCAGGAAAATTGTCCTTAGTAAATGGTTTATCCATATTCATTATGCATTCGCCCCTTTCGCATCACGCTCAAGGTCTTCTTTATGAATATGATACCCGAAATCATCCTTAATTGAGCGTACAAACATACATCCTAACGTGATTACTAAACCACCGATAGCTGCAGCTAATGCAAGCTTATTTGTACCCAAATCATGGAACATGAATCCAAATCCAGAAATAAATAGACCTAATGACATAATTAATGGAAGAATTGAACCGTTTGGCATATGAATGTCACCAATTTTTTCAGCTGGTTTCATTTTACCATCGCCTTCCATTTTTTCAATCCATAACGCATCAATACCACGTACTAGTGGAGTTTGGATAAAGTTATATTCTGGTGGTGGAGATGGAATTGCCCACTCAAGCGTACGACCATCGCCCCAAGCGTCTCCTTCTGCTTTCTCACCAGCAAACCAACTCCAAACAAAGTTTGAAACCATTACGATTACTGAAAGAGTCATAACTAATGCGCCGATTGAACTAATAAAGTTTGCAGCATCCCAACCTTGATCTGGTAAGTATGTGTAAACTCGACGCGGCATTCCCCACATACCAACAAAGTGTTGAATGAAGAATGTTAAGTGGAAACCGATGTACCATAACCAGAAAGAAATCTTTCCGACTTTATCACTTAGCATAACACCAAACATTTTTGGCCACCAATAATGTAGACCAGCGAATAAACCTAATACTACACCACCAGCGATTACATAGTGGAAGTGAGCTACTACGAAATAAGTATCATGGAATTGGTAGTCAGCTGGGCCTGATGCAAGCATAACCCCAGTTACTCCACCCATTACGAATGTTGGAATAAACCAAACAGTGTATAACATAGGCGTCGTAAACTTAATGTTTCCGCCCCACATCGTAAATAACCAGTTGAAAATTTTTATTCCCGTTGGTACGGCAATAGCCATTGTAGCTACCGAGAAGATTGAATTTGCCACTGGACCTAAACCTACTGTGAATAAGTGGTGAGCCCATACCATCATACCTAAGAAACCGATGATTGATACAGCAAATACCATTGCAGTATAACCAAATAGACGTTTACGAGAGAATACTGCAACAATCTCAGAGAAAGCTCCAAACGCTGGAAGTACTAAGATGTATACTTCAGGATGACCAAAGATCCAGAATAAGTGCTCATAAATAATAGTGTTTCCACCAAGTACTTCGTTAAAAAATGCTCCATTAAATAAGCGATCAAAGAATAATAAGAACAAGCCAACTGTTAATGGAGGGAATGCAAATAAAATCATTACTGATGACATAAAAATTGTCCAAGTAAATAATGGCATACGCATGAATGTCATACCTGGTGCACGCATCGTAACAACAGTTGCGATAAAGTTAATTGCACCAATTAATGAACCTATACCACCTATTTGTAACCCGATAACGTAAAAGTCTACACCACGTGTTGGGTCATCCATTGATAGTGATGCATATGAAGTCCAACCTGCAGCTGGCATGTCACCCATAAACCAACCTACATTATAAAATAATGCACCAAAGAAAAATAACCAAAAACCAAGTGAATTTAAGAATGGAAATGCAACATCACGTGCTCCAATTTGTAATGGTAAGACTAAGTTACCTAGTGCAAATACCAATGGCATTGCAACAAAGAATAACATGGTAACACCGTGTGCTGTAATAACTTCATTAAATGTACGACCAACAAGTAAATCATTCATCGGAAACATTAACTGTAAACGAATCAGTAATGCTTCGATTCCACCGACAACAAAATAAAGCAATCCGCTAAATAGGTATAACTTCGCAATCTTCTTATGGTCTACTGTTGTTAAGTAGTCCCAAATAATAGCGCCGATACCCTGTTTTTGGGCCAACGAATTCATCAATCGTTACCTCCCTTTAATGTTATTTTTGTTCTTTTGTTAACGTGTATAAGTATTCTGTAAGAGCGTCTAACTCTTGATCGTTAAGAGGTGCGTATGTGTTTGTCATTTTGTTACCTGGTTTTAGAGTTTCAGGATCTTTCAACCATTTTTTCAACTCTTCAGGGTTGTGCTCTAAAATACCAGCAATAACTTCACGATCAGCAAAGTTGGAAAGGTTAGGAGCCAAACGTGCTTCTACAGGACGTGGGTCTTGTGATTCAACCGCGTGACATCCAATACAACTTTGATTGAAGATTTCTTGACCTTGCACAGCTAATTCAGTAGTTGGTTCAGCTGCTGGCTCAAGCATATTTTTCTTCCACTGTTCGTATTCGTCTTTTGCAAGTACACGTACTTTAAAGTCCATTAATGCATGTGACGGACCACATAGCTCAGTACATTTACCGTAGAATAGGCCAGGTTCATTTGCTTGAACCCACATTCTATTCGTGTTATCTGTGTTTGTATCAATCTTACCAGCAATTGCAGGAATCCAGAATGCATGTTTTACATCGCCAGCTTTTAGCTTAAAGTAAACACGTTCACCTGCTGGGATAACTAAATCTTGAGAAGTGACAATTTTATCATCCTCATATTCAAACTCCCACCAATAAAGCTTAGCCATAACATTAATTTGCTCAGCATCCTCTGGGATTACAGTATCTTCCGTAACATCAAGTTTGAAAGTAGCTGCAATAGTAGGTACTGCGAGAATTAACAACAAGATAATTGGAATAACAGTCCATAAGATCTCAAGCTTGTGATTTCCTTCAATTTGTTTCGGAATGTCGTTTTCGTTCTGTTTGTTTCTACGGAAACGTATAGAAACATAAATAAAGATTACTGTTACAACAATGACAACGAATGTCATAATGCCCGTTGCGAGAAGCATTAAATCAAGCAACAACTCTGCACTTTCACCTGAAGGTTGAAGTGTTGATAGATACGGCTTCCCGGAACAACCGGACAAAAGAAGCGCTAACATTGCTACTGTAGCAAAGATACGCAACTTTGGCATAGATGATTTCATCCCTCTTACCCCACTTTCTTTTAAATAGTTTAAATTTATTATTATAATTCTTTTCTATCACTAGAAAAGAAATTATAACCGAAAATAGTAATACTTTTACCCATGTATGTCCAAGAAACATACAATTCATGCGATATTAAATTAAAGAAATGACTTATATTGTCACAACTACCATCGCTACGAATAAAATTGTTAAATAGTTTAATGAATAAATAAACATCATTGTCGCCCACTTCAAATCATCTTTCATATAGAAGCCTGCTATTGATAATGCAACCCATCCAAAACCTAAAATACCAGCGATGATTACATATACTAATCCAAGAGAAGATAAGTAGAATGGAACTGGTAATAAACAAATAACATATATAATAATTTGGCGTTTTGTAAATGCAAACCCGTGAACAACTGGTAACATTGGAATACCTGCTGCACGGTAATCTTCACACTTTTTCATAGCAAGTGCTAAGAAGTGCGGAGTTTGCCAAATAAAGACGATTAAAAATAAAACCCATGCGACTGGATGTAGAGAAGAATCAATCGCTGCCCAACCAATTAATGGCGGAACTGCTCCTGAGATACTTCCTACAATCGTATTTAGTGTGAATCTACGTTTCGACCACATCGTGTAAAGAACGACATAACTGAAGAAACCAATTAGACCAAAGATAGCGGCAGTTATAGATGCAAAAGCCAATAAAACTGTACCGAGTATTGTAAATCCGATACCCATTGTTAATACTTTTGTCAAACTAATATTACCTGTTACAGTTGGGCGGTTTTTAGTCCTCTCCATAATATGATCAATATCTCTATCATAATAATTATTCAATGTGCAACCGCCAGCAATTACAAGGGCTGTACCAAATATTGCGAATAATACATTGTCGATATTCGCTATGAAATCCTGATTCGTATAATGTAAGGCTAACCAAAGCCCTGTAAACGTTGTTATTAAATTAGAATTAATAATCCCAACTTTAATAAGCGCAAGAAAATCCCCCCAAAGGTTGGTGCGTGCACTAACTTGAGGGCGATTCTCGATCATTTGATCAGCAGTGCTGTCTATCGTCCTCGGATTACTCATTATAAATTCCTCCTTTACTCCCCATCCCTTACAATCTGTTCTTTCGTCCCCCGACACAGATTGAGGTCGTTCCCGTACATTTCATGATAATAGTATATTATTTACAATACCTATCATCCTTCTTCTTTCCATTAAAACATACTTTATCTATTTCTGGGGTGTAATTTTTGAACATTCTTTTACAGTTAGACACAATTTGCACAAAAAGATTTCACAATTCTCATTTTAGCCCATTTATTAGCACAAAGATACTCTCTATTGGCATTAAAATGATGTTTGTACTTTAAAACACAATTTTCTCAATTCTATTCTAAAATAGACACTAGATTCCATCATATCATTATTAACAAACTATCAACAAAAAAACAAGTTACTTTTTCTTTTTCGAAAGATTATATAAATATATTAAATATTAACTTAGAAGAGTTGTAATAAATCGGACATAAAAGTTGAACATGACTACCTTTTAATCATGAATGTTTTCAGTTAATATAAAAGAGGCTTACAACTAGGAAATACGTCTAATGAGAAATAATCGATTATATTTGTTATGGAGAAGGTGATTGAAGTGCAAAAACTATTTAAAGCTCTGGCAGTAGTCACATCCTTTGTTATGCTGTTCGTATTAATTGGTGGCTCACTTGTGACAAAAACTGGTTCTGGAGATGGGTGCGGGGATTCATGGCCACTATGTAATGGAGAATTAATCCCTTCGCAAATTACTTTTGAACTTATTATTGAATTAAGCCACCGACTTGTTTCAGGAACTGCGGGGATTCTAGTAATTATTCTTGCGATTTGGTCGTGGAAACGTATTGGACATATACGTGAAACTAAATTTTTGGCTAGCATGTCTGTTATCTTCTTAATTGCCCAAGCATTGTTCGGGGCTGCTGCCGTAGTTTGGGGCCAGTCAGATACAGTTCTAGCAATACACTTTGGAATCTCACTGATTTCTTTCGCTACAGTGTTACTACTAACGTTGCTTATCTTTGAGGTTGATAAAAAATTCGATGCTAAATCAGTAGTTATTGCTAAAGGAATGCGAATGCAAATATACGCTCTAATTGTATACTTGTATGCTGTCGTATATACTGGCGCACTAGTTCGTCATACGAATTCTTCACTCGCTTGTCAAGACTTCCCATTATGTACAAATGGTTCTTTTTCACTACCTGCAACAATGTATGAATGGGTACAAATGGGACACCGACTAGCGGCACTTATTTTATTTGTTTGGACATTCGTACTGATGATTAAGGTATACAAACAATATCGTGACCAAAAAGTACTTGTTTATAGCATCACGACAACATTTATTCTACTTTGCTTACAAGCTCTATCAGGCATCGCAACTGTGTTTACATTAATGAACTATATTGTCATTCCATTAATGCATGCATTATTTGTATCATGTGCTTTTGCTGTTTTAAGTTATCTTGTTCTACTCGCAAATCGTAGCTCCAAAAACGAGAAAGAACAAAATCGAGCAGCATAACTAAAGAAGTAATTCAGTTTAACGTGTTATATAACAACAATTTTTCTAATAAAAACGCAGGAGTTTTGAAAACTCCTGCGTTTTACTTTTTATATTGTTTCTCTACGACTAACTCTTACTTTATTAATAGTAGAATGATGTTTAAGATACATCCTCTTAAATCACTTCAAAACATATTTCAATTGAATACTATTATTTAACTAATCAACTGACGGGAAAGAGAAAGACTTCATTTTGATTAAATACACAAACTCTTTAACTTTGTTACAATTGAAAAGGAGTGTCTCTAAGTACTAAAACTACTTATGAGACACTCCTTTATTAATTAAGACTCTAATTCAATTAACAAATCACCTGTCTGTATTGCTTCACCATTATTTACATGGATATCTTTAATTGTTCCATCAAACGGAGCTTGCACTGTCGTTTCCATTTTCATAGCTTCAGTAATGATGAGGTGATCTCCTTTTTTCACTTTTTCGCCTTTTTCACATACTACTTTAATAACTGTACCTGGCATGGATGCACCAATGTGGTTTTGATTAGACTTATCCGCTTTCTTTTTCACTTCTACAGTTGTTTGGACTTTATTATCCTTTATAATTACTTCTCGCGGTTGTCCATTAAATTCAAAATATACAACACGTGTACCATCTACTTGTGCATGACCGATAGAGACTAACTTAACAATTAACGTTTTTCCGTGCTCAATCTCTACTTCAATCTCTTCACCTAGGCGCATTCCATAGAAGAATGTTGGTGTATCCAAAACTGACATATCTCCATACGTATCATAGAAGCTTTGATAATCCATATATACTTTTGGATATAATCCGTAGCTAATTATATCATGGCTCGTTACTTGACGGTCTAATTTCTTAAATAGCTCCTTTTGAACTTCTGTGAAATTAACTGGTTCGAGTAATTCACCAGGTCGAACATTTATTGCTTCTTTCCCCTTCAAAATAACTTGCTGCAGCTCTTTTGGAAAACCTTGATAAGGCTGTCCAAGGTATCCTTGGAATAACTCAACAACTGAATCAGGGAAATCTAACGTTTCACCACGCTCATATACATCGTCTTCAATTAAATCATTTTGTACCATGTATAATGCCATATCCCCAACAACTTTTGATGATGGTGTTACCTTAACAACATCACCAAATAACATGTTGACGCGTCGATACATGTCCTTAACTTCTCCCCATCGATTGCCAAGTCCCACTGCTTTCGCTTGTTGCTGTAAGTTTGAATATTGACCACCAGGCATTTCATGCATATAGATTTCACTATGAGGTGCCACCATTCCTGATTCGAATGGTTTGTAATATTTTCGAACGTCTTCCCAATAATGACCAAGCTCTTCATAGGCATTAATGTCAATATTAGGCTTTCGATCATTCCCTTCAAGTGCGTAACACAATGTACTTGCACTTGGTTGAGATGTTAAACCTGCCATTGAACTTGTTGCAACGTCAACAACATCAACTCCCGCTTCAATTGCTCTTGCATAAGTGTAAATCCCATTACCACTCGTGTCATGCGTATGCAAATGAATTGGAATATCGATTGTTTCTTTAAGAGCTGAAATAAGCTCAAAAGCTGCTTGTGGTTTCAATAATCCTGCCATATCTTTAATTCCAAGAATGTGTGCGCCTGCATCTTCAAGCTCTTTTGCAATCTTCTTATAATATTCTAAATCATATTTACTTCTGGATGGATCTAAAATATCACCTGTATAACACACTGTTGCTTCAGCAACTTTACCCGTTTTTCTTACTGCTTCAATTGCTACTTTCATTCCGTCAACCCAGTTCAAGCTATCGAAAATACGGAATACATCAATACCTGCATCTGCTGATTTTTGTACAAATTCTTCAATCAGATTGTCTGGGTAATTTTTATATCCAACCGCGTTTGAAGCTCGTAATAACATTTGGAACAAAACATTTGGCATTTTTTCTCTCATTTTTATTAGGCGTTTCCACGGATCTTCTTTCAAGAAACGATAGGAAACATCAAAGGTTGCGCCTCCCCACATTTCAACAGAGAACAAATTAGGAAGTAGTCGTGCAGTCGGTTCAGCAATTTGAATCAAATCACGAGAACGCAAACGTGTTGCAAGCAATGACTGATGTGCATCCCTGAACGTTGTATCCGTCAGCAATACTTCTTTTTGATCTTTTAACCATTTAGCTAGCCCTTCTGGACCATGTTCATCTAAGATTTGTTTCGTACCTGCCGCAATTGGCTCACTCATCTTAACACCAGGCATTCTCGGTTTATCAAATACTGGTTTTTTCTCTTTTTCTACACCTTCGAAACCATTGATTGTTGTATTTGCAATGAAGGATAACATCTTAGTTCCACGGTCATGACGTTTAGGAAAAACAAATAACTCTGGTGCCGAATCAATAAACGATGTATTATAGTTACCTGTTCGGAAATCTTGATGATTAACAACGTTCTCTAAAAAGGCTATATTCGTTTTAATTCCACGAATACGGAATTCCCGTAAATTTCGAATCATTTTTGATACAGCATGGTCAAATGATAATGCCCATGTGCTTAATTTCACTAACAAAGAATCATAGTATGGTGTAATTACAGCACCTTGATAACTATTTCCTGCATCAAGACGAACTCCAAATCCACCACCACTTCGATACGCCATTATTTTACCAGTATCTGGCATGAAATTATTTTGTGGATCCTCTGTTGTCACACGGGATTGAATAGCATATCCGTTTGTTACGATCTTATCTTGTGTTGGAATTGCCAATTCTTTACTATGTAACTCAAATCCTTCAGAAATTAAAATTTGTGATTGTACGATATCAATCCCTGTTACCATTTCTGTAATTGTGTGCTCTACTTGGACACGTGGGTTAACTTCTATAAAGAAAAAGTCATCATTCGTTACTAGAAATTCTACCGTCCCAGCATTCACATAATCGATATTTTGCATAAGTTTAACTGCAGCATCACAAATACGATCACGAAGATCTGCACTAAGTGATACACTTGGTGCTACTTCTACAACTTTTTGGTGTCGACGTTGAACAGAGCAATCACGTTCAAACAGGTGAACGACATTACCGTGTTTGTCCCCAAGAATCTGCACTTCAATATGTTTTGGATTTTCGATGAATTTCTCAACATACATCTCATCTGAACCAAAAGCTGCTTGTGCTTCAGATTTTGCACGTTCGAACGATTCTTTTAATGATTCCTTATTGCGGACGATACGCATGCCTCGTCCACCACCACCTAATGAAGCTTTAACCATTAGTGGATAACCATGAGCTTCTCCAAATTCCTCTACTTCTTCAAATCCGTCTACAGGTCCATCTGTACCAGGAATAACAGGAATGTCTGCATTGATAGCTTGCTCACGGGCCTTCACCTTATCTCCAAACATTTCAAGGTGATTACTTTCAGGCCCGATAAATATGATACCCTCTTCTTCACATCGTCTAGCAAATTTAATATTTTCCGACAAAAATCCGTAACCAGGATGAATGGCGTCCACATTATTCGCTTTGGCGATTTCAATAATTCCTTCAATATCTAGATATGCATCGATCGGTTTTTTATCTTCTCCTACGAGGTATGCTTCATCTGCTTTATAACGGTGATATGAACCTGTATCTTCTTTCGAATATACTGCAACTGTCCGAATTCCTAATTCTGTACAAGCACGAAAAACACGGATGGCAATTTCTCCACGGTTTGCGACGAGGATTTTATTAATTTTTCTTTCTGACATATTATTTCCTCCTTGTTATGTAGATAATTGAAAGTCTTTTTGCTGTTTATTATTAACTTTTAAATTTGTAAACATCGAAATATTCACTAGGATACCTACTGAAAACATTAGTATGAATAAAGAGGAACCACCGTAACTAACAAACGGCAACGTTACTCCAGTTACTGGTAGTATACCGAGCAACGCCCCAAGATTTATTCCTGACTGTATGCCAATCATGCTACTAATTCCTATTGCAAGTAAAGAAGCGAATGGATCATCATTTTTTCGAGCGATATGAAGACCTCGAATAATAATAAAGAAAAGGCTTAATAATACGAAACTTACGCCAAAGATACCAAGTTCTTCTGAGATGATCGCCATAATGAAATCGGTATGTGGCTCAGGTAAATAGCCAAACTTTTGAACACTCTCACCTAATCCTTTCCCAGTTACACCACCATTTGCAATTGCAATATATCCATTAATCACCTGATAACCATGTTTTAGTGGAGAAGAAAATGGATCATACGCACTAGTAAAGCGAGAGATTTGTTCAGGACTTAAAAACGGAATCATAAGCAACACTGCAATAATTCCAGCACCTGTTAACCTTAACCAATGCTTTAAACGAATTCCTGAACTACAGACCATCACATAAGCAATAAGTAAAATGATGCTACCCGTCCCTAAATCTGGTTGGATAAATATTAATAGAAAAACGATACCAGTAAAAAGTAATGGTGGACCAAATGCAGGCCAAAATCGGTCGATATAAGATTGCTTACGAGCAAATACAGCAGACAGATAGATGATTAAACCAACCTTAATAAATTCCGCTGGTTGAAAACCAAAACCTCCAATTTCAAGCCATGATTTTGCATTATTCCGCTCTACCCCAAATAATAAAACGATAATTAACAAAATTGGACTTGCAAAGAAGATAAGCTTCACAAATCGCTTATATATAGTATACGGAACTGCTGCTGCAAAGAAAAATGCAACTAAAGAAATCCAAAACCATATCAACTGTCTTTTATAATACAAATCAGTTGACCCTTCGTTTATCATAACCGCCCATACCATACTCGAGCTATACACCATAATTACCCCAAAAATACTTAAAAGGATAGGTAATACAACTAATGAATAATCATATGATTTTAACACTTTTTTTAACATTACTACTTCTCCTTATGTTCAGGAGATACTCTCCCACTACTTCATTTATCATAAACACATATTTGATACATATGTACTTTTCAATTATACGATACTATGAGCATTTTACTTAACATAAACTAATGTTCCCACACAAAATATATCGTACTTAATGAAGTTAAAAGAGAATATGTGTATAACTACAAATCAACTTTTCATTAAAGAGTAGTATCACTATTTAAGTATCCCAATAATGCTGCAACATATTTCATTTAACATAAGTTCCCTTTCTCAAATAACAAGCATTCATAATGAATAATTTATGTACACAAAATTGTAAATAGATAAGTTTCGCTTATCATTATATAATTAATATTATAAAGAAATCAGATCTTCTGACAAGTAAGATGCTTAAATTTCTTTAAATTTATTGTATATTTCAAAAATTCTACACAATTTTTATTTTGACCGCTTTTTTGATAAACAAAAAAACCCAAACTATTAATAATTGAATAGTTTGAGTTTTGGGTCTAAGATTTAGTTGATGCCTCATGTAGCGCGGAAAGTTCACGTTCTAACGATTCTAACAAAATCTTTCCTTCAGGCTCTTCAATCAAGCCAAGTCGAATGGCAAAATCAATTTCTCTTGAAAGACCAAACATTTGTGTATCTAAAACTTCCTCATAAAGAGGGCATTGTGGCATCGTTAAGTTATCCATTTGAACTTTGATAAGCTTCAATATCTTATCCGCATCTGCTTTTAATAGCGCATGAGCTTTCTCACGATGGTTAACGAGCATATCACTGGACACATCTATCCCTCCATTCCCGCGCAATTGCCTTTTTCCCTGTTTATATATTATCGCCTTCATAAAAAAAATGCAAGCGAATCGATATAGCGTTAGAAGGCATTCTTTTAAGTAAGCACCGCCCTAAAGTAACAAACCCCATTAGTTAAAGACACTTATGATTATAGGTAAGACAGAAGAACAAATTTTATTCTTTATGATGTTACATTATTATGCACCACAACACAGTTTTATCGCAACGATTATAACAAAAAAACCTCCACAATTGGAGGTCCCACTAAAACATACTTAAATCATACGCCTTAGCCATCTTTTCTAATAAACGCATTCCAGCTAAACTATTTCCTTTCTCATCAAGTGCGGGGCTGAAAATTCCTATACCGATTCTACCCGGGACGGCACACATAATACCTCCAGAGACACCACTCTTAGCTGGTATACCTACCTTAATAGCAAATTCTCCAGATGCATTATACATTCCACAAGTAACCATAAATGTTTTACAAATCCTCGCAACGTTAGTCGGGAAAATTCTCCTATCAGTATCCGGATCCTTACCGTCAAATGCAAAAACGGCACCTATACGTGCTAAATCTCGACATGACACTTCAACTGCACATTGTTTTGTATATAATTCTAATATCTCTTCAACATCACCAGAAATAACATTATGTTGTTTCATGTAATAACACATCGATCGATTTAAAAAACTAGTATCAAACTCAGATTGTGCCACTTCTTCACATACTTTCACATTACTATTGTTCGTTATATCCTGAATGAAGTGAAGTAAACGTTCTAATCTTTCATGATTATTTGAACCTCTTATCAAACTAGTTACTGCAAGAGCACCTGCATTTATCATTGGATTCAATGGCTTAGATGGCTTATACGTCTCCAGCTTAATAATTGAATTAAACGGGTCTCCTGTTGGCTCCATACCAATATGTTCAAACACTGCTTCCTCACCTATATCTTCTAGTGCAACCGCTAATGCAAGTACCTTTGAAATACTTTGCAACGTAAACTTATGTTCAACTTCTCCTGCTGAAAAACAATGTTTACCCGGTTCATATATTGATACTGCGAGAGCTGCTTGATTAGCTTTTGCTAAAGCTGGGATATAATCAGCCACCTTGCCCTTTTGCGTCCAATGCCTAGCATGTGCTACGTAGCTTTCAAGCTCTTGTTGGTTTTCACAAATCATTCTCATTCCCCCAAACAGATCATAACTTCGTTTAGAGGTAGTATTCCTGTTCTCACTCATACACATTCATTGTTTCAAGATATAAATGCTATCACGTTTTATTGAATGACTTACCATGAGTCGTCTAATCAATTCAAGTACACATCTCTTAATGATATAGGCTCACTATTGAAATATACACTCATAAAGACATTAATTTGTCATCTATTCACGTAATAAATGACAAAACAATCTTAAACTTTTATACTTAGGGGAGTAGTAACGATTAATGAGGTGTGAAATGATGGAGAATATTCTTTTATTAACTGGGAAAGTTAAATTCCCTTTAACAATTGACCCTGGGGTTTGGATTTTTGATGATCGTAAAATTGAATTAGATAAAGCATTTAACTCAACAGATCACGTTGGAGAAGACTTAGATGATTATACAAAGAAGATGAGCCAGAATTGGGATCGTGAGCTCGTTAGTCAAGTTGCTAACCCACCTGTAACGAAGACAACAAAGAAATTTGAAAAAGAAAAAATCATGACTAGTACATTTGCAATGCCCTTTGCACCTTTTATTGATAATGCAGAACCAGAAACACATGCAACAAAATTAGTTATTGAAACTTCAGACGGTGAACATATTATTATGCCTATTGAAGAAGGTATGAAAGCGATGTTATGTTTCTCAATAGATGGTCGCCCACTGCAAGATGATGGACCTGTTCACTTCTATTACGGTGATGGTTCCAATCGCGAGCGACCTATTAAATATGTAAAAAAATTCATAATCCAATAAAGACACTACCTGAACCAACATCCCCTTTCGTTTTCTTTTAATATAAGGGATGTTGGTTACTTCTTTTTATAATAAATCTGCTGCAAGCTGTGCTAATGAAGATCGCTCACCTTTAATAAAACGAACATGACCACTCACTTGCTGATCTTTAAATTTTTCAACAACATATGCTAATCCATTGTTATACTCGTCCAAATACGGATGATCAATCTGTTCTGGGTCACCCATTAAAACAATCTTACTCTTTTCCCCTACCCTCGTTAAAATCGTTTTCACTTCATGTTTTGTCAAGTTCTGCGCTTCATCAATAATAATATACTGCTCAGGGATACTCCTACCTCGAATATATGTTAATGCTTCCACTTGAATAGATCCAATTCCAGCAAGAATTCGATCAAGCTCTCCTGGTTTTTTCGTGTTAAATAGAAATTCTAAGTTATCATAAATCGGTTGTACCCATGGTTTTAACTTTTCTTCCTTTTCACCTGGTAAATACCCGATATCTTTACCAACAGGAACGATGGGCCTTGCAACTAATAATTTCTTATAAAGGCCGAGATCTTCCGTTTGAAACAACCCTGCTGCAAGAGCTAGAAGTGTCTTTCCAGTTCCTGCTTTTCCTGTTAAAGTTACGAGCGGAATATTTTGATTAAGTAATAATTCTACTCCCATGACTTGTTGTGCATTTCGTGGTTTAATTCCCCATATTTGCTCCTTCTCAAATAAGCACCTTCGAACTTTCTTGTTGTTTTTGTCTACCACACCTATAGCCGACTGTGTCTGTGTTAATACATCTTTCATCATTACAAATTCGTTTGGATAGAAAGTTTCAGATGAGAATTCTGAGAAATCAATCTCATTGTGCTCGTAAAAACTATTCAATGACTCAGATGTTATTAACTGATGTTGAAAGCCACAATAACTATCATTATGTTCGACAACCCTGTCATTTAAGAAGTCCTCTGCTTGCAATCCTAATGCATCAGCTTTTACCCTCATTAAAACATCTTTACTTACTAAAATTACCGGACAGCCTTGTTCTTTATCCTTCTCTTCAAGGAACAGATTTAATGCGACTGCTAAAATTCGATTATCATTTGTAGTCTCAGCAAACACATCCTTCATTTTATGAAATGAACGATGGTTTAACTCAATCCTAAAAACACCTCCGTTTTCAAGTGGTATTTCTTCATGGATCTTTCCTAGGCTTCTCATACCATCAATGATTCTTGATACTTGTCTTGCATTTTTTCCGAGTTCATCCATGTTTCGCTTTTTTGAATCAACTTCTTCTAATACTACGGCAGGAACTACCACTTCATTTTCTTCGAACGAAAAAATTGATCGTGGATCCTGCAGAAGTACGTTTGTATCTAAAACATAGATTTTTCTCAATCTATTTCCCCCTAAGAATTTAATTTTCAGGAAGATGGAACAAAATTTGAAGTACCACATGTTCATTAACGAGATGAGGTTGAAAATAACCAATTATACATCTTACAGGAAATACAACTTGTAACCACTACCAATATATGAGACAACGCATAAACTTAGACGAATGAAAAAGAATAAATAAAAAAAGATGCTGATTAAGCAAACGTTCAAATAAAACGATGATTTTCGAAAGGATGACGATTATTGATACGTATTATCTTACTGCTAACAGCAATTACATTAACTGCATGTCAAACGGCAAATAATGATGAAGCAGCATTTCAAACAAAACAAAATGCTGATCCACTTGTCGTATATACGCAAGATGAAAAAAAGATTCAAAAAAGCGCAAATGAAATCGCCAAACATCTTGTCGAACTATCAACTAGTGTACCTAACGTGAATGATGCAACAGCAATTGTTACTGGGAAGTATGCGATAGTGGGAATTGACGTAGATAAGGAAACCGATCGATCACATGTTGGATCTATTAAATATTCTGTTGCTGAAGCACTTCAACAAGATCCATATGGGGCAAGAGCCATCGTAGTCGCCGATCCAGATTCTTTGGAACGATTAAAAGGCATACAAAGAAAAGTTTCAGATGGACATCCAATAAGTGCATTTACTGAGGAATTATCTGCAATTATTGGTCGGGTCATCCCACAAGTACCTAGTGATTTACGCCCAGTCCCTATTTCTGAGGAAAAAGAAAGTGGACCATTGAAGGATGAAGGTAATAAACAACTCCAAGAAGAACAACAAAAACAAGCTCAAGAAGTTAAATAACATTCTGTTGCTTACGTATTAACATTGATTTTTAGATGGTTATTTCTTTTAGAAACGAAGAGCTTAGGAAGATTCCTAAGCTCTTTTCATTGCATCCATAACTTGACGGTCTAACTTTTCAGCCGCAGCTTTATCATATGTTTTGTCGTACTCTACATTTTGTGTAATCTTTGACCCATAGAACATCACATCACGAACCGCATTTACTTCAATCTCAACTAACGCTAACTTCAATGGTATATCTTCCATCTTATCAACCTTGACTTGTGCCGTTCCACTAATTGAATAAGTTGTCCCATTTGCAATAACAGTAATCGTTACATGTTTATTCTCAGAAACATTATCAATAATTCGAGATCGATTATCTACTGCGAAGCGTACATGTTGTTCATCAACTGCATACACCCATGAAATAGCATTTACATTTGGTCCACCTGTTTCAAAGTCAACCGTTGCAATAGTCACGTAACGTTCCTTTTGAAGTTCCAAAAGCAATTCATCAGTTAAATGTGTTTCAACTCGATTTGCCATATTGCTCCTCCTTTTAGAAAAATTAACCTAATTATACTATACCTTTTTCTATGATTTATTAAACAGTTAACATCGAATCCTTATAAAAAAGAATTTATACTGATTAAACGTCGATATCAAAAAATTTCACTCCATCTACTACCAAATAATGCGATTTGAGTAGCTTCCATGCTATACTTAAACTATTGATTATACAGATTCTTGCATTCTTGAGGTGAACTAATGAGAGTTAAATGTGTATTATGTGAAAAGATAGATAATCTTAACGATGATGATAAGCTTGCAAAGAGATTACGTAACCGTCCTATCCATACATATATGTGTAATGAATGTTATGAACGGATCGAAAAGAGGACAATTGAACGAAAAGCAACAGGGAATTTTAAGCTTTACGAAGACCAGAAAAAGAATGAAGACTGGTAAATAAGGAACAACTACTTTGCTTCATACTTTGTAGCATTAAATAAAGAGAAACGTTTGTCATTGATGATGAGCGTTTCTCTTTTTTGTACACTATTTCTTTCAATTGAATAGACTATCTAACAAATACATTCATGTGGAGAATTTGATTGATGTATTAAGTGTGATATTAAACGAAAGGACTGTAAACGTTGACAAAAAAACCTATTCGAAATAACATGGTTCAACAATTTCAAAACATGGAGAAACTATTTGACTTTATGGATCAGTGGTTAAACCGTCCCGACAATCGTTATGCTAAATTGGAGTCAGACTGTGAAGAGATGGAAAATCAATTTGATCAAATTGATCAGCAGTGCGAACAAATGGATAATCAATTTAATCAAACAGATCAACGATTAGACAGTATCGATAACTATGTTGACAAAATTGATCAACATTTTGAACAGGTGAACAAACGCTTTAATTAAGTCAATTCATTCAGAAATTTAAATGGTTCGTAATATTATCTTACCATTAATAGAAAAGGAACAATGACCATAGAAAAACTGCACCTCCAATTGTTAGATTATGTAACTAACAATTGGGATGCAGCTCACAATTACTCTTTACTTATTTTAATTCTGTGTCATAGTTCGGATATTTTTCAGGCTCTTCTTCAATTTGGTTAATCATAATATCAATTAACTCAACAGGAAAACGTAATTTTTTATCTTCTCCTTCTTGCATAACTGAAACAAGATACATGATTTCGTCCTTTTCAACTCGAACATTCTCTGCTTGGAAATCTTCCTTTAAAATTTCATCAAACAACTGAAACGTCTGTTGTGCGGATTCATCCTCAGGTCGAGCATCCATAACAACTTTAATTGTAAGCCAATTGTAAATTGCATCTTGTAAGGAGCGCATCCAATTCCCCCTTATGCTTGCTTTTCAGTTTTTTGAGATTGCTTCAGGCGAATCTTGTAAACACCAAGCACAAGAGTAGCAATTACAAGTCCTTCTGCGACAGGTAAAAAAGCACCTAAAAAAGTTAGAACCGTACATCCGAATGCCAAAACCGAATAAATAACAATATTCTGTAAAATTGGCAATTTTTTCGCAAAACCTAACCTATAAACAATAACTGATAACGCAAATATTGTAAAATAAAGCAAAAGCATGCCCATTTCAGGGTTTTCATATACTTTAAAAAGGGTTGCAAAAAATGACATACGATCCATTACCATCGCTTCCATCGCTCTCGCCTCCTACGTCACTTTCTCTCATCATATCACAGAGTATTTATGCAACAGCTTATTATTCTTTATCTTGAACCTTCTTACGCTTTTCAGCACGTTCACGTTCACCTTTTTCAAGGATTTTCTTACGCAAACGAATTGATTCCGGCGTGATCTCACAATATTCATCATCAGCCAAGAACTGAAGTGATTCTTCTAATGACATTTTACGTGCTTTATTCATAACAGAAGTTTGGTCTTTTGTAGCTGAGCGAACGTTTGTTAAGTGTTTCTCTTTAACGACGTTAACCGTTAAATCATTATCTCGATTATGTTCACCAACAATCATTCCCATATATACTTCCGTTCCTGGTTCAACAAAGATAACACCACGGTCTTCTAGAGACATTAAGCTATATTGTGTTGCTTTTCCTTTTTCAAGTGATACAAGTACACCTGAACGGCGTCCGCCAACATATCCTGTTGCAAGTGGTTGATAGCTATCAAATGAGTGGTTCAACACACCATAACCACGTGTTTGAGTTAAGAACTCTGTACGGTAACCGATAAGTCCACGAGCAGGCACCTTAAATTCAAGACGAACTTGCCCATTTCCGTTGTTAACCATATTAACCATTTCACCTTTACGAGCACCAAGTGATTCCATTACTGGACCTGTATATTCTTCAGGTACATCAACTTGAACATGCTCAACAGGCTCACATTTAACACCATCAATCTCACGAACAATAACTTCAGGTTTAGATACTTGTAGCTCATATCCTTCGCGACGCATATTTTCAATAAGAATCGATAAGTGAAGTTCTCCACGACCACTTACTTTCCATACATCAGGTGATTCAGTATTTTCAACCTTCAAACTTACATCTGTTTCAAGCTCTGAACGAAGACGATCTTCGATTTGACGACTTGTAACAAATTTACCTTCTCTGCCAGCAAATGGACTATTATTTACTAAGAATGTCATTTGTAATGTTGGCTCATCAATACGCAGTGGTGGTAATGCATCTTGGTGGTCAACAGGACAAACTGTTTCACCTACGTTGATCTCTTCCATACCTGCAACAGCAGCAAGATCTCCTGCCTTTACCTCGTTAATTTCAATGCGTCGTAAACCGTGGAAGCCGAATAATTTTGTTACTCGGAACTTCTTAACACTACCATCTAATTTCATAAGGGCTACTTGATCGCCTACTTTCATCGTTCCACGAACGACACGACCAACCCCGATACGTCCGACATAATCGTTATAATCAAGCATGGCAACTTGGAATTGTAGTGGTTCTTCACTATTATCAATCGGTGCTGGAATATGCTCGATGATAGAATCTAAAAGAGGTGTCATCGTTTCTTCTAAATTCTCAGGATCATTACCTGCAATTCCATTTAATGCAGATGCATACACAACTGGAAATTCTAATTGTTCATCATTTGCATCTAATTCAATTAATAATTCTAGAACTTCATCAACTACTTCAGCAGGACGAGCTGCTGGACGGTCAATTTTATTAACGACAACAATTGGTGTCAAATTCTGTTCTAGTGCTTTTCGTAATACAAAACGTGTTTGTGGCATACAGCCTTCATATGCATCAACAACAAGTAATACACCATCAACCATTTTCATGATTCGCTCAACTTCACCACCGAAGTCAGCATGTCCTGGTGTATCCATAATGTTAATTCGTTTATCTTCATAATTGATCGCAGTATTCTTAGCTAAAATTGTAATACCACGCTCACGTTCAATGTCATTTGAGTCCATAGCTCGTTCATCTACTTGCTCATTCTCACGGAATGTACCTGACTGATGTAACAATTGGTCTACTAATGTTGTTTTCCCGTGGTCAACGTGAGCTATAATCGCAATATTGCGTAAATCTTCGCGTTTATTCAAATTAATTCCACTCCTACTCTATCGATACAAATTCATAACTAAACAAGTATATCACACTTTGTCGATAATTGTATTAGAACGAGTTCAAAAAGAAGGACAAAAAGGGAGGAGAAGAACAAGGCTGCGAAGCTTTGAGCACCAGAATGTACGCTTGTTGGGTACATGAGGAGCAGAAAAGCAAGACAATGCATTATTCGACAGTCATTTTTCCCGGACTTTTTGAACATCCAATATAACTATTCATTATTGTATCCTTTCTGATATGATAGAAGACGTACAATAACGAACGGTTTTTTAGGAGGTATTTTCATGAAGAATGTTAAGTGGGTTTTCTTAGGCTATGCATTTGCTGTTACAGCATGCCTTGTCGGTGTTGGATTTGCAGTAGGAGAACAGAGCATCTTTGGAATTACAATGTTCATCGTCGTTGCTACTCTTTTTATGGGGGCTGGATTTAAAACTAAGAAAAGATATCGTGAAGCTGGAAAATTATAAAGTAAAACATTAATAAGTGAACTTTGCATTAATGTACCTTGTACGATTTTTTATATACTTAGTTTCAATTCAGAAATACTTAAACTTAATTTGACATGATACTCATTTAATCTAACTGTATAAAAGCAACAAATTCTATGCATAGTGAATTTGTTGCTTTTATCTTTATAACACAAAAAATTTTATTTACTTTCCTTTTTTAAATAATTGTTAACAATCTGCTCATGTAAACCAGGCTTTGCTACAAAAACAGTACTTTTTTCAAGAATATTTAATGGCTCTCCATTCACGTTTGATGTTTTTCCACCAACTTCTTCAATCAAAATTTTACCAGCAGCAAAATCCCACGGTGATAGTCTTAATGTCAAATAACCATCGATTTTCCCTGATGCAACATAAACCATCTCGATTGCTGCTGAACCAATTGAGCGTGTCCCACGTAAGTCATTCACTAGTGGTGGAATAAGTTGTGGTTCGATAAGACGGTTTGGAATCGCCCAAGCAGCATTCATACTAACTACAGCACTGTCAACTTTAATTTCTTCAAGCATAGGTAATTTCTGATCGTCCACAAAAGCTCCTTTGCCTTTTTGAGCATGATATAACTCATCATTCACCACGTCATATATCATACCAATGACACCTTCACCTTCATGATAAATACCGATAGAAATCGCAAAGTGCCTCTTCATATGAACAAAATTAACCGTTCCATCAATCGGGTCAATAATCCATATCGTTCCATTTACAGTTTCAACAACATCTCCATACCCTTCTTCTCCCATGATACGATGCTCTGGGTACGTTTCATTTATCTTTTCAATAAAAAATTGTTCTGTCTGCTTATCCATGTTCGTCACAAGATCAGACGCATCCAACTTATAATCAATTGTTAACGTATCTGCAAATGAAGCTCGAATCTGTTCCCCAGCTTCTCTCATCCATTTTTGTGTATTGTAATAAATTTCTTCCCATGCAATTGTCACTAATCCATCCCCTTTATCCATATCTCTTTCAATTCTTGTCCCATTTACAAAGAACTGTAACATCATTTCCATTATTAAAGGTTATCATAAGTCATTACTTTCATTATACTTGACGTTTAACTCATTGAAAAACATACAATATGAACATAAAATGACGAACCTAATTAAAAAAGGTCCGTCTTCAAAATATCATTGTTATCATATTGTTTATTTCCATTCATCATGCTTCTAACCGAATCATTTCACGCCGATAACGCTCCAACTTTTCCTTTGATTTTTTGATTTGCTCCTCATTCTCTGTCGATAGTGCTTCATAAAGGGTTGCTAACTCATAATCAATTTCAAGACGTAAAACTGGAATTCTCTTCTCCGCATCGGTTCTTTTATAAACATCCATAACTTGTTTCATGTTTTACACCCCTTCACTAATTTAATGTTAGATTAATAAGACAAATGACGAAATATTCTGATATTAATTCATATACGTTTAAACACTAACTTGCTAATACATGACTTAGAAAAATGTAAGACTTGCTATATTTTATGCACATAAGCAATTCAGTGGAACAAAATTGGTTATTTGTCTATATTTTCCCTCCTAACACACTATTTCAAACCTACAAATTTTATTTATTTACAAACAATGTGGTAAACTGGTGAAAAACGATAAGAAGAGGAGATTTAGAATGAAATTCGAAGGTTTTAATCAATCTGATTTTGATGTATTTCAAATTGAAGGCTTAGATGAGCGAATGAGCGCAATTCGAGAACGAATTCAACCAAAATTTAAAGCTATCGGTAATGTATTAACTGATGACTTATCTGCAATTGCTGGTAATGAAATGTATCTTCATATTGCAAAACATGCTCGTCGTACGAAGAACCCACCAAAGGATACTTGGCTTGCAATTGCTAATAACAAACGTGGATATAAAAAACACCCTCACTTTCAAATTGGCATTTTTGATGACCATGTTTTCATCTGGCTTGCTTATATTTATGAGCTACCACATAAAACGGAAATTGCGAATGGCTTCTTAAAAGATATCATTTCATTTCGTAATACTATCCCTTCAGATTATGTCATCTCTCTTGACCATACACAAAAGTCAGCCCAATCACTTGCTGACATTGACTTACAATCCGCACTCGAGCGCTTTCGAGATGTAAAAAAAGGGGAGTTTTTAATTGGGAAACATATTGCAGCAAATGATCCACTTCTTCAAAATGGGGATGAATTCCTCAAAGTAGTAAAAACAACTTTTGAGACCGTCCTTCCTTTGTATCAAAAATCTATTTCACTGCCAGTATAATTGTTCACTTTATAACTCTATGATTCTTCTTTCAAGTAACAATTATTTAACCAATAACATGTTTAAGATGATTTCACTTACGTTTAAAGTTGAACTTTCCCTTCTTATACTAATGGTTAATTAACATATCATATACATAAAACGGATAAGCCTTTACTTTGACTTATCCGTTTTATTGCTTATTATGTTGTTGATAAGCTTAATAGCTCACGAATTTCTTCCTCAGACAAACTTGAAAGCATTGTTTCTCCAGGCTGAATAACCTTCTCAATTAATTCCCGTTTCTTCTGTTGTAATTCATAGATTTTTTCTTCAATCGTACCTTGAGTAATTAATCGGATAACTTGCACAACATTTTTCTGTCCAATCCGATATGCACGGTCGATAGCCTGGCTATCAACAGCAGGATTCCACCACAAATCATATAGGATAACCGTATCTGCTCCAGTTAAATTCAAGCCTGTTCCCCCCGCTTTTAATGATACGAGGAAGATATCTTTTTCACCATTATTAAACTGCTCTGTCATTTCTACGCGCTCTTGACCAGGCGTGGAACCATCTAAGTAAAAGTAGCTACGTTCAGACTTTTCTAATTCTGTACGAATAATGCGTAACATAGATGTGAATTGTGAGAAAACGAGGATTCTTCGACCTGAAGCCTGACCTTCAGCAATTATTTCGAGCAGTTGCTCTAACTTACCTGAACTTCCTTCATAATTATCAATGAACGTACCAGGATGACAGCATAACTGACGTAATCGTGTAAGTCCTGCTAAGATCTTCATTCTGTTTCGTTGCATATCGCCACTGTTAATTGCCTCTTTCGCTTCACTCTGAATCTGCTCTAAATAACCTAGATACAGCGCTTTTTGATCTGTGCTTAATTCCGATACTTGAACCGTTTCGATCTTTTCTGGTAACTCCTTTAAAACGTCCTTTTTCATACGACGTAATATAAACGGGCGTACCATTTTAGCAATTCTTTCTTGTGATAGTTTACGGAATGCCTGCTTTCCTGGGAAAAAACCTGGCATAATCGTCTGAAAGATTGACCAAAGTTCATCCAACGTATTTTCAATCGGTGTTCCACTTAATGCAAATCGACGTGTCGCCTTTATCGATTTAACTGCCTGTGCAGTTTGTGTTTGTTCATTTTTTATCGCTTGTGCTTCATCTAAGATAAGTGTATGAAAATGCTTGTTCTCATACAACTCTAAATCCCTCCGTATGAGTGGATACGAGGTAACAACAACATCATACTGATCCAATTGCTCCATAATTTTGTTTCGTTCAGTTTTGTCTCCAGCAGCTATTCCAACACTTAATGATGGAGCAAATTTACGACATTCGTTTCGCCAATTGTAGACGAGTGAAGCAGGTGCAACAATAAGTGCTGCTTTCCCTTCACTATTTTTTTGTTCAGATAAAATATACGAAATACTTTGTATCGTTTTACCTAGTCCCATATCATCCGCTAGAATGCCACCGAAGTGATAATGAGCTAATGTTTTTAACCATTGAAAACCCCATTTTTGGTAATCTCTAAGCGAACCATTTAACGTGTTTGGAACGTCAAAATCAAGATTGTCTGGGTGTTTCATGTCATCTAATAACTGACGCAAATTTTTACCAACCTTTAATGATTGGCGATGCTGTGACGCAAAGTCCTCAACTTGAAGAGCATGCATAGCAGGAAGTTCTAACGAATCACCACGTATATCTGACTTTTTCAAGTTTAGATCCTCAAATAAATGTGAAATCGATTGAAATTCATCTTGCTCTAATGACACAAAGCTTCCATTTTCTAATCTAAAATACTTCTTTTTCTCAACAACTGACTTTAAAATTGTTGCCACATCTTCATTACTAATCCCATTCATACTGAAGTTAATCTCTAATAATCGTGACGATGAATGAACATCGATCTTCGTTTCTGGAACATAATTTTGAACAGATAATAAGTTCTGAACACTTGATGTTAAATAAAGCTCAGCAACTCCTTGAAGTTGTGGTAATGAATCGAATAAGAACTCATACACATCCTCTTCATTTTGAATAAATAGCTCATGACCATTCCAACGAAAAGGTGTTTCTTCTAAGATCGAAAGAACTTTATTTTCTTTTTCTACATCTCTCATCAAAATTACATGTTTATTCATATTATCAGGTGAGTTTTCTAATAAAGGATGAATCTTTACTTCACCATATTGAAAGTAAGGTTTTGCTGTTAACCTTTCACCTTCTAAATCAATTTCGATTTTAACTTCTAATGGCGGAGCTTGAATTTTCTCTGAAACATGTTCACTAATCTGAACATCACCTATTTTTTTAAGCGCAGGTAATACGTTTGAGACCATGCCTTCCATTTGATCAGCGGTAATATGTAATCGATCCTCTGATGGCAATACATCTTTCATTTCCTTAACCATTTCAAGTTGCATCGTTGGTACATCATACAGTACACCATTTTGATAAATGTAACCATAAGCCTCAATAACTTCCGTATCCCCTAATGCATCCACTCTTAATTGAAAACCTTTTTCTCCATCTTTCTCTACACGAAATTGAAAATTTGGTGCATTTTTTTCCCATTTGAATGTTTTCAATTCTCCATCAAAATTTTCAATAACAGCATCACTATTATGAAGTTTAGAAAAAAGCGACTTGGCAGCGAATGGTGGAATCATCATCATTCGATTATTATCCTCATATGACATCATGTATGTATTGGGAGAATGCTTATAGAAAGTCTGATTCTCTACAATTTGAAGAAGCTGTTCAATTATTTCCTGATCTACGTCTGAAAAGGTGTGCAAATTAGGATCATATGTAAAAGTTTTTGTAAAAGGGTGAATGCGTTCATTTACTACATTTAAAAGAAACTGCTTTATATTCTTGACAACATATGTACGCTTTGGACCAACCTTTACCTCTAACCCCATCATTGTTTGATCAATTGATGGGATCATTTTCAAAATATATTCAACTCTAACTGGTTCTTTGCCTTTTCCTTCTCTATATTGAGTTTGTATGTGAAATTTTTTAAACAAACGAATCACATCATCTGTCTTACGCTTCTCATACGCACTAATTGCCGGAGATATCCCTTCAGATCGAATAAAGTATTTATCAATTTCTCCGTATGTCGTTAGTTCATGAATTTCTAACAGAGCAGCGGTAATATGTTTACACCATGAAGGATAGGAATTATAAGCTGGACAATTACAGTCCGCACTGATTCGATTCCCAATTAGTTCGACTTTAACTCCATAATCAACGTTACCTGTAACGATTGCTTCAGCATTTCTACCATCTTCTGTAATAGATACAAGTGATACATTGCCATTCTCCCAATACTGCTCACCACGTTGGAAGACACGTATATTGTTACATTCCTTACGAATATCTTGTATTGTTAAATCAAACAGTGTTCTCATACTTTCCATCCTCTTTGCTCTTTTTTATCCTAAGTTCAATCCGACTAGAAACCATTTCAAAAGCTTTAAGCTTCTATCAGCTTTATTTATAGTTGCTTTTTTAACGTTAACAACAGTATACATCGACAGAAAAACGCCCGTTTCTAATTTTAGAAGATAACGGACGTATTCCTTCATTACATCTTAATGATAGAACCAGATTCGCTTTCTCGAGCTTTTTTCACAGTATGATAACATGAAACATTAGCAGATTCATCAAACTGTCGAAATGATTGCTTTTCTTGAGCTTTACCTGGAACAATTTCTTTGAAACGGCGATATGAAGCTAATAAAAGGTCTCGTTCGACGCCTTTTTCATATGCCTTTTCAATCATTTCAAAAAAACCAATAATATCAATTACTTCTTCTTTATCCCAATCCATGTCGATTGGATATGAGTATTCCATTCCGTTCACCACACTTATTGAGGTTAATGAACTACTATCACGTTTCAACTGATGCTATGACACTTACTTCTATAAAGAAAGAAAGTCAACTAAAGTATTCGTAATAGAATATGCGTCAGTCATTACCTGATGGTTCAAATAACCATGAGTGAGAGTAAAAGAACCCCCACTGATGGAAGTTTCCCTTTATTATAACGATTGTTTCGTTACATTTCCACTCCACTCTGTTCTAATTTGTTCTGCTTCACTAATAATCCGTTTGAATAATTCGGCAGTTGTCGGCACGTCTTTAATTCTTCCTAACACTTGACCTGCCCACCCAAAACCTTCATTATCCTTTCCTTCATATATATAACGTTTATTTGCTTGACCATTGATATGTTCTTTCAATGCTTCAAAACCTTGTTTGTTTCTTTCCATTTCTAAAATTTGTGATGTCCATTCATTTGAAATTGCACGAGCTGGTGTTCCGAGTGAGCGCTTAATCACTACTGTATCATGTTCATTCGCTTCTACAAGACGTTTCTGATATGCTTCATGAGCATGCACACATTCTTCCACTGCAATAAAACGCGTACCCATTTCAATACCCTCTGCTCCTAACGCAAGTGCGGCCATTAATCCACGACCATCTCCAATTCCACCAGAAGCAATAACAGGAATCGACACTGCATCTACAACTTGAGGAACAAGCACCATCGTTCCAATATCATCTCTTCCCAGATGACCTCCACCTTCTTGACCAACTACCATAACAGCATCTGCACCTAACTCCTCAGCCTTCTCTGCTTGACGTCTAGCCGCAACAAGTACGAGTTTCTTAATTCCTGTCCCTTCTAATTGTTCAAAGATTGGTGTGGGATTACCACCTGTCATCGAAACAACTTCTACTTTCTCTTCTATTGCAACTTCAAGCATATGTGCAAAAGGACGACCATGTTGTCCAATCGCAAAGTTAACCCCAAATGGTTTATCCGTTTTTTCACGTACCTTCCTTATTTCATCTCGCAATTCTTTCGGTGAAGATAGAGACATTGCCGTAATTTGACCTAAACCTCCTGCATTTGAAACTGCTGCAGCTAAATCAGAATAAGCTAAATAAGCGAGTCCACCTTGAATGATCGGATATTGAATCCCTAATGCTTTTGAAACTCTTGTCTGCCAATCCATCGCAAACACTCTCCTTCTCAAATTTTGATGACTCCCACCTCTTTTTGCATTATTCGACTTTATGTACAAAATTCCTTTAAGCAATTAAGTAAATGGATACACTATAATTTGAAACTCAAATCCTCGAAGTTCTGGAATTTAATAATTTGATTAACGTTATATTCAATAAAATTATTCTAAATACCACTATGCAAAGAGAAACGCATTTGCTATAATTCTCTTGTTTTAAGATAAGGGTACACGAAGGAAGTAAGTTCGTTTAACTAATAAATGCCTTATGATCCTCGTGCTTTTTCTAACAAACTAGAAACATTACTTAAGATAATGAGGTGTAAGGATTGCATCAATCAAAGACGCCGTTATTCTCCGGCTTATTAGAACATATAGAAAAAAAACCTGTACAATTTCATATTCCTGGTCATAAAAAGGGGGCTGGGATGGATACAGAGTTCCGTAATTTCATTGGGAAAGATGCTTTATCCATTGATTTAATTAACATCGGACCGCTAGACGACCTCCATCACCCACATGGAATGATTGAAGAAGCACAAAAGCTTGCTGCGGATGCCTTCGGAGCAGACCACACTTTCTTCTCAGTTCAAGGTACTAGTGGAGCGATTATGACGATGATTATGTCAGTTTGTTCTCCTGGAGATAAGATCATCATTCCACGGAACGTACACAAATCAATCATGTCAGCCATTATTTTTTCAGGTGCAACACCGATTTTTATCCATCCTGAAATTGATAAAACGTTTGGTATTTCACATGGTATCTCAACTGAAGCTGCTCAAAAAGCATTGGAAGCACACCCCGATGCAAAGGGATTGCTCGTCATTAATCCAACCTATTTTGGCGTGTCAGCAAATTTAAAAGAAATTGTTAATTTAGCACATTCTTTTGGTGTACCTGTCCTCGTTGATGAAGCACACGGAGTGCATATCCATTTCCATGATGATTTACCGTTATCAGCTATGCAAGCTGGTGCAGACATGGCTGCAACAAGTGTTCACAAATTAGGTGGTTCACTTACACAAAGCTCTGTTTTAAATGTAAAAGAAGGACTCGTCTCTGTTGAGAGAGTTCAATCAATTATTAGCATGTTAACGACAACGTCAACTTCTTACCTATTACTTGCATCACTTGATACAGCAAGAAGACAACTAGCAACAAACGGTTATGAACTACTCTCTAAAACGATTGATCTAGCAGAAAGAGCACGTAAAATGATTAATGAAATTCCTCACCTTCACTGTGCAGGAAGAGAAATTCTTGGAACAAGATCCACATACGATATGGACCCTACGAAATTAATCATTTCTATTAAAGACTTAGATATGACAGGTTACGATGTTGAATTATGGTTACGTGAACACTACAATATTGAGGTGGAGTTATCCGACTTATATAACATTTTATGTATTATTACACCAGGTGATAGTGAAACAGAAATTAAATTATTAATTGAAGCCTTACAACAACTTTCAAATGAACGCAACTCAGTTGCTAAAAAGCATGAAACTCAACCTGTTCATGTACCGAATATTCCGTTACTTTCCCTTTCACCACGGGATGCCTTTTATTCTGAGACAGAAGTTGTGCCTTTTGAAGAATCTGCAGGACGAATCATTGCTGAATTCATCATGGTCTATCCACCTGGAATACCTATCCTAATTCCTGGAGAAATTATTACTGAAGAGAATTTAAGCTATATTTCTGAGAATTTAGAAGCAGGCTTGCCTGTACAAGGACCTGAAGATCATGATCTAAAGAAACTCCGTGTAATAAAAGAACATCGTGCTATTAAATAAGATAAAGCATGTATAACAATAATTGTTAAATATTTTTAAGGTGAACCTTTAAAATAAGTTACTATAGATGATTTATGATGACATATATTAACCAAATAAGTAATAAGGTAGATGTTTACTTATTAAACAGATTAGATTATCAACTTTTTTAATGTTAATGTGATGCTATTTATATCATTAATTAAAAATTAGCCTCTTTTTACTTTTATTGGTAAAAAGAGGCTTTCTCAATTATATATGTGTTATTTTTTATTCATCAATGTCTTCATCGTTACAGCAGCCGTCACACTTTGAATACAGTGTCGTTACCTTCTCGTCCTCATAATGGTCAATTGTGCTATTACAAGATTGACAAACGATGATACCCATTGTTTCATCCCCTTTTATCATTTTTGAAAACGCTTTAATTAGTGCTTATCACTATAATAATATGACACATTTATTTCGTCAACACCTAATTTGTATATCACATTAAAATGTTCATTCGCCTATTGTGAGGTGAATATGTAATAGGCACATCATAATTATATGATAATTAACTCAAAAGCTTTCTTGTTATACGACAGAAAAGCTCAAAAAAAAAGACCGATTTATGGACGGTCTTTACTCAGTCATATTGTGCATCTAATTGTGGTGATGGAAGTGTCTCAGAAAAGAAATCAGCTAAGTTTATTGCTTCTTGTTCAGTCTTTATACGAAATGTTTGCATTAAGTACTCGACATCCTTAACATCATCTGCATCCAATAATGAAGAACGTCCTGTTTGCATACAAATTACTAACGGTTTGCCGAAAAACATATTCGTATGGACAATGCCAAAGTCATAACGAACATCATCCGTGGAAAATCCAACAAACCTTACCTTAACATTCTCATGTTCATCATAAAATTTGTGAAATTCTTGTATCATTACCCATTCCTCCTTATCTTTTACGATTTCACGAAAATATTTGGCTGTAGGGGTGGACTATCCCATTATATTTATCTGATTTTTCTAAAAATAATTATAACCCAACCTCTTCCTTTTTTCAATCATTATTAAACAGAATCTTCAGTGTTATTTCACACTTAGTAGGAATCTATTGTCAAATTATTTGTTATAATGCTAATATATTAATGAATTGAAACCGCTTCAAATACTAGGGGGGAAACGACTTGGCAGGTAGTTCATACATTAAACTTGTTCCAAATTCTAGGCAACAAGATATTTCACTTGAAGATTTAAAGGAACTCTTTCATTACTACAAAGAAATTACGGGGAAAACAGGTAAACAATTGGGCTGGGGATATGAGAATGCTGCGTTCCCATATGAAATAAAACAACAAACAGATTCTAATGGACAATGGTTCTATTTAAAAGGTACAGAAGACCGTTATGCATATATCCTTATCGGTGTAGGGAAAGAGAAACACGATGAAGGTTCTTTTCAATCATACATACAAGTAACATTGCCAGATGAGTCAACATATGGAGATAAAGGAAAAGCAAATGAATTTAGTAAGTTTCTTGCTAAGAAATTAGAAGGTGAATTACACCTCTTTAATGGACGGATCATGTACTATTACAAAAGAAAATAGCAACAGTTCACATGTGTATATGACTATAAGGCCCTCTATTTAAGAGGGCTTTTATTCAAGATTTGATAATGTTACCTGAACTGAACTTATATGCCTACCATCCATCTCTAACACTTTAAATATTACACCATCATATTCGATCTCTTCTTCTTCCTTCACTTCAATTTTCTCTGATAACAACCAGCCTCCAACAGTATCTATGTTCGAATGATTAAGTGAAGTACCGATGACTTTATTAAGATCATCTATTAAAACCTTCCCATCTACAATATATGTTCCTTCACTAACACGTTGTATATCAGGCTGTTCATCGACATCAAACTCATCTCGAATGTCTCCAACGATCTCTTCTAAAATATCCTCAACCGTTACAAGCCCTGCTGTACCACCATATTCATCAATTAAGATTGCCATATGAATATGCTTTAATTGCATTTTCATTAGTAAATCTCGAACTGGAATCGTTTCAATTACATGAATAACAGGTCGTATATAGGCAGTTAGACTTTCTGGTCGTTTATTATCAATTAAGTCTATTAACAAATCTCGAACATTGATTATTCCAGTTACATGATCTTTATCACCATCTACAACAGGATAACGCGTATAGCGTTCCTTGATCATCCGCTTTAAGTTCTCCTCAATCAAATCTTGCTCATCAACTACGACCATTTCTGTTCTAGGTATCATAATTTCTCTTGCTAATCGTTCATCAAACTCGAAAATCTTATCAACATATTGATATTCGGTCTGATTAATTTCACCACTTTTATAACTTTCGGATAAAATCAAACGCAATTCCTCTTCTGAATGAGCCATTTCATGATCAGATGCTGGATGTAAACCAAATAGTCTTGTAATAATTTGTGCAGACCCATTTAATAACCAAATAAATGGATACATCACTTTATAGAAGTAAATGAGTGGTTGAGCAACTAATAAGCTAATTTTTTCTGATTTCTGAATTGCGACTGTTTTTGGAGCTAACTCACCAACAACAACATGCAAAAACGTAATTGCTGAAAATGCAATAGTGAAGGATACAACTGAGCTTATCGTCTCATTTACTTCAAAAGACTGCAGCACTGGATGTAAGAGTTTCTCTACGGTTGGTTCACCAAGCCAACCAAGTCCTAGCGACGTAATTGTTATACCCAACTGACACGCTGATAAGTATTCATCCAAATGATTCAAAACCTTCATCGCAGCCTGTGCTGATTTATTCCCACTCGCTGCAAGGTGTTCAATCTTCGTCATCCGCACTTTCACAATTGCAAATTCGGAAGCTACGAAAAAGGCCGTTAATGCAATAAGCAATGCTATCAAAAAAAGATTCAATAATGCCACTTACGAACCTCCTAACAAACACGTTATTGTTAGTATGTCCGAAATAAAGTGAAACTTCCGTAATAGTATCTTCCTTTCGTTTTGACTATTGTTTTCTTGAACGATGAAAACTCGTTTATCTCCTATAATTATTAATATGAAAAAAAAATCTAGATTACACTTTATTCGCTTTCCAAATTGTCCATCTATCCCGTTCCATTATTCGTGTAACATTACTTTTTTCTAATTGTTCCTTAATATATTTAGATAGTTGAACTAATTCGTTATCGTTTAATTCATAGAGAATGGAACGCCCAGTTCGATTGGTGATGTCACTTAACAAGTCATCCAATTGATTATATGTTCTTCTCGTTTCCCATAGCTCATATGTTTTAATGTTTCGAAAACCATTTACATGTAATTCATGTTTCACTTGTTGTTCTGAATATCGCCTTGTAATTTCCCTATCACGTAGTTTTGGAAATTCTGAAAAGAAATAACCTCTTATATGATCAGGACTACCCTCTACTAAACAATCCTCAGGAGTACGGTCTTGAATGATACAAGTCCCTCCACTTTCAAGTAACCGATATAATTCAAGAAAACATCGATTAAGATCTTTAATGTGATGAATAACTGCTCTAACTAATATGAAATCATATTCATTTTGAATTAGTTTTGTATTAAGAGCATTTGCACGAATGAATTCAACATTGTGATATTTTTCACTATGTTCACGAGCTGAAATAAGCATCTGCTCTGAGAAGTCCACTCCTGTAACAGATGCGGCTCCCATACTGGCAAGTGCCCTCGAGTAAATCCCACCTCCACATCCTAGATCTAATACTTTTTTCCCTTCAACATCGACTAGCTTCTTCATCATGTTAACCCACGTTTGGTCTGCATTTCTAGAAGCATATGTTAAACGGTTCTGTTGTTCATGGAAATTAATAGACATTTTTTGTCTCACCTCTTCTATATAATATGCTTTTAATATCAAATATTTCTTCAAGTGATATGTTATTACACATCAATAATTAAGTAAATGTTATGTTATTTATCAATAATGATAAGTTTATATTATCGAATACTGAACATCACAATAATGAAATAGTATCAAACATATACACGTTACCTACATACAAAACCTCTTTAGTAAATGTAATCAATCTTCTTTACTAAAGAGGCTCATAATAAAACATATTCATTTATTTAAAGCACTGTTATTACTCCTTTATTTGAGGTGTTTTTAATAAAGAAGGGTCAAGCATTTCATAGCCTTTCTCACGTAACCCATCAATAATTTGTCCTAGAGCTGCAGCCGTCCATTCACGGTCATGCATTAGTAAATTAGAACCGTTTCGTAGCAACTCTGTATTCACCATAATATTAGCAATTGCTTCTGCATTCATATATTCCTTATTCCAATCATAACCATAAGACCAGTTCATCAATAACATGTTCTCATCAGCAACAACTTGTTTACTATAGTCACTATTAATCCCAAATGGTGCACGGAAGTATCGTGGACGTTCACCAATGATCGCTTCAATCTCATCATTCAATTTCACTATTTCGTCTTTTTGCTGTTCTTCTGTTAAATCCGTTAACTTAGTGTGGCTCATCGTATGATTACCAATTGGGAATCCCATATCATGAATTTGTTTTAAAACTTGTTTTTCTTCATCTGTATCAATAAAATGTCCGTTCACAAAGAAGATAGCAAGTGCATCCTTCTCTTTTAACGTTTCAGCCATTTGGATCGCATGCTTATCTGGTGCATCATCAATTGTTAACAATACGACATTTTCTGGAGCATTTTCAATCGGTTCAACACCCCAATGGTTCTCATTGATGCGATATTGTGGCTCTAGTACTTCTGGAACATCTTCTACGGGTTGCTCTTCAGTCAACTCAGCTTCATTTACTTCTGCTTTACTCTCTTGCACCTCATTCTCTCGTGCTACTACTTCATCTTCATTTGATTTTTCATTTTCCATAGTAGCGGTACCAGTCCCACAACCAGCTAGAAGAATGACCGTACATAATGATGTCAATAATTTTCTCATCCATTAATCCTCCAATATCTCATCAAAATATTCACAAGTTCAACTCTTTCACTTATTATTATAATATATTCTAGAGATGAATCTAACCGCTTCATCCCTATTTTTTAATGAATCATTTGTTATAAATTTCATCACATAGAGAAGATAGGGTGAATCATGTGAACCAGTTGAGGAGATATAAAATAGCTGGAGGAAGAATTGTAAAAACGGGGATTGCAGTATTTTTAACAGCCCTTATCTGTCAGTTATTCAACTTACCTTCAGTATTTGCGATTATTACAGCAATTGTAACTATTGAACCGACAGCTTATGATTCGGTAAGAAAAGGACTTGTTCGATTACCTGCTTCCACAATAGGTGCAGCAATCGCAATGTTTTTTTCATTTTTATTAGGTGAGAGTACACTTACATATACATTAGCAACAATCTTGACAATCGGTATTTGTCATCGATTGAAGCTTGATGAAGGCATTCTCGTTGCAACATTAACTGCTGTAGCAATGATTCCAGGTGTACAAGATCATTATTTATTTGCACTTGTTTCACGTTTTGGCACAACGTTAATTGGACTTGTTATTTCGACAGCTGTTAACTTTGTTATCATGCCACCAAAATATTATCCAATTATCTTGAAAGATATAGATATCATTTGTACATTAATCGCAGAGACATTGCAATATGCTCGCGATGGATTATTCAAACGTAACGGCACCCAACATAAGACAAGAACCGCATACAGGAGATTAACACAAAAAATAACCCACACATCAAAGTTAAGCGAATACCAACGTGAAGAATTTCGCTACCACAAATCTAAACCAAACGAAATGCGTCTTTTTCATTGTGCTACGAAACAACTAAATACTTTACAGCAAATCGTTTTTCATCTTGGTAACTTTCACTATGCACACTACATAAAAGACGAGTTTACTCAAGAAGAACGAGAATTACTAAGTAAGACAATTGATTCAATTATTGTTATTTTACAAAATCCAAAACACAAAATACCAATTGAACACTATGAACTAATCGAGCAATTAGATTATAATTTCTGGCATTGGAAGAAAGAACATTCCAATCAGGAATCAAGCCACTATCACCACCAGTTCAATTCACATACAGTCATACTTTATGAAATTCTCTTGATCCATGACTTACTAGAAGAATTAGAGGTAGCAACGATAAAAAAAGAAAAGGCACTTCATGCTTAAACGGTTGAACATGAAACAAAAAAATGAATACTCCTTAGATAGTTATATAAAAAAGAAAGTCTAGATGGATTAACTGACTACTCTGAAGATCCATCTAGACTTCCTTTACTGTAACCGTATCCATTTGCGACAGTAACTTACACTTATATCTCCATTCGTTTTTGAATTAATGTATGGATGCCTGATATATAAGAATAATGGTAAAGCTAAAGATAAACCTACAGTAAATAGAGCAATTAAACAAATCCATTTTCCTTTAATGTTGTATTTTCTTGATTCAATAAACATAAATACTAAAAAAACAGCACATGAAATAAAAAAATCAACTGCAAAAAAAGTAGAAATGGGATTGCTGAATAATAAATTTACGAATAAACCTATGTCGAGACCGTATTGATTCAAAAAATTAATGAAAAAGTAATAAGGAAATATAGTACCAATAATTCCAAACAACAAGTACACTTTTCTCATTTCAAATCAGTCTCCTCTTCTAAGATTTTATACCTTAGACCCAAATACATATTGAAGATTCATATATTGTCAAATTGGTTCGTCTGTTAGCATTACTTTTATTACAAAAGCCCTATCATATTTTTTCATCTCATCTTCTGTCAATCTACTTGTATAACTACCTTCAGATGAAGTTCTGCTTACATAAGCACCAACAATGGCTTGTTCACCTCGCTCCAAATGAACTTCATTGTTTAAAAATTTTGAATGAACATTACTTAATGGAGTTGATAGTTTAAAATCTGAAATTGGTCCCCAAGATAATGATTCTCCAGAAGAGCTTTTTGATGAAACTACTAATTCAAAGCATGCATTTTCACTCGTGCAAGTATTCAAAAGTGAATAAACAAACTTACCTGTACTTGTTAAATCATTTACCATATATTCGCCCAATACATTTGATTGTGTTATTTCTTCTCCAAATTCATAAATATGATAAGAAAATAAAATTACATCTTCATCTTTATTCTTGCTGTTTTCCGATTTATACTCATAATTTACTGCACCAACAAACCAATCAATAAACAAGTTATTTAAAATCTCAGCATCACCTTTGTTAAAAGGAATAGGTGTTAAAGTAAGTACATGATCTATTGGTGTGTGAACTTCGTCTAATAGTTGAGATTTTTGATTTTGTTGATAACAACCAGTTAGATAAATGGATATTGAAGCAAACAAAATCAATATGTTTATTATTTTAATCATTACACCTCCTCAAAACTTTGAAACTAGTATTCTGATTTAAGATTCAATTACTTCAATTGGGAGTTCTTCTTTTATCAGCACATCCGTAATCATTTACACTAGAACAAAGTGAACTAGTAATCGTAGATGTTTATGCTGCACCAAATAAAGTAAAACTTCCATCAGTAGGGTAATCCTTCATCCTCCACTGATGGTTTGTTGAACCAATCAGGTAAATACTAACCCTTATACCTTAGGGGTCAATTGACACGTGATAAGATGCATTTTTTCATAGCTATTAAAGCTCCATTTACAATTACGCATTAAATAATAATTAATCACAATTACCATACCCAAATAATGGTAATTAAACAACTACTATATAAATAGTATTGATTGATACTTGATATATATTCTTTTGAGTAGAAGTATTTGTTACACTGTATACTCTTGTTTTCATTTTTGTAACATTTAGATGACAATACAAAATTGTGTAAAAAAACATGCTAAAATAATACTTGATTTAGTATTATGTAACATCAGTCTATTAAGAAAGAAGTGGTGTTTCATTATGAAGCAAGTGTTTACCCTTCTTGTACTGACGTTCGTTCTTGGCGCATGCCAAACGGTTGATGGAAATTCAATCGATGATATAAATCAAAATGACAAAGGGTATCAAGTAATTTTCTTTTCGAATGAAGATTATCTTGAATATGAAGGAAATTACTACGATGTTCTTCTTGATCTCAAGAAACAATACCCAAAGGAAACCGTTAATATCATCATCGTTCAGTCATCAAGCAACAACAAACTCGTCGAACACTTTAATGTGGAAGAATATCCAACACTTATTATTCAGAAAGATGGAGAAATAATCTCCACACTGGCGGGTGTATACGACAAAGAAATCATTTATGAAAGTATTTTGAATGTCATTAATGAATAGAAAAGACCTTCACATTCGGTTAACGAATGATGAAGGTCTTTTCTATTCATATCCATAAAAAAAATGCACACTAAATTTTCAGTGTGCATTTTTTGATAAAACTTACTTCACCATGTGAATAGGGCTACCTAGAGCAACTTCCGCTGCTTCCATCGTAATCTCACCTAAAGTTGGGTGAGCATGGATTGTTAGTGCCACATCTTCTGCTGTCATACCAGCTTCAATTGCAAGACCAAGCTCAGAAATCATATCTGATGCGTTAGGACCAGCAATTTGTGCACCAATGATTAGACCGTCTTCTTTACGTGTTACTAACTTTAAGAAACCGTCAGTTTCATTAAGTGATAACGCACGACCATTTGCTGCGAATGGGAACTTAGAAGCTTTTACTTCTAGACCAGCTTCCTTCGCTTCAGTTTCAGTATAACCAACTGATGCTAGTTCAGGCTCACTGAATACGACTGCTGGAATACCATGATAGTCAATTTCAGAAGATTCCCCACTGATAGCTTCAGCAGCAATCTTACCTTCGTAAGAAGCTTTATGTGCAAGTGGTGGACCTTCAACAACATCACCAATTGCAAAAATATTGCTTACAGACGTACGGCACTGTTTGTCGATTTTAACTATACCACGTTCAGTTAGTTCAACACCTGCTTGCTCTAAACCAAGCTCATCTGTATTTGGCTTTCGACCTACCGTTACTAATACGTAATCAGCTTCGAATTTTTCTTCTTTGCCCTTAACTTCTGCTGTAACGATAACACCATTTGCAGTTTCTTCTACACCTTTAGCCATAGCTTTCGGGTGAATTGATACACCTTTTTTCTTCAGGCGTTTCTTAACGACTTGACGCATTTGCTTTTCAAATCCCATTAAGATATCTTCTCCACCTTCAAGGATTGTAACTTCAGTATCAAAGTTGGCATATGCAGTACCAAGTTCAGTACCGATGTATCCACCACCAATTACAATTAGCTTTTTAGGAATGTCCTTCAAGCTAAGTGCACCAGTTGAATCCAATACACGATCTGAATATTTAAAGGTTGGAAGTTCAATTGGGCGTGAACCAGTTGCGATAATTGCATTGTTGAACTTGTATGTTTGTGCACTATTTTCATCCATAATGCGAACTGTATTGCTATCTACGAAGAAAGCTTCTCCAGAAAGAATCTCAACTTTGTTACCTTTAAGAAGTGTTTCAACACCGCCTGTTAATTTCTTAACAACACTTTGCTTCCACTCTTGAACTTTAGTAAAATCAACCTTTACATTTTCAGTTGTAATTCCCATATCTTCAGAACCTTTAGACTCTTCATAGCGATGACCTGCATTGATTAGAGCTTTTGAAGGGATACAACCGATATTTAAGCAAACTCCACCAAGTGTACCTTTGTCAACTATTGCTACTTTTTGACCTAATTGTGCTGCACGAATTGCTGCAACATATCCTCCAGGTCCTGCACCAACAACGAGCGTATCAAGTTCGATCGGGAAATCTCCTACTACCATAGCATTACGCCTCCATTACTAATAATTGTGGGTCATTCAATAGTCGTTTGATGTGGTTCAATGCATGTTGCGCTGTCGCACCATCGATCATACGGTGGTCAAAGCTTAATGATAAAGCAAGCACTGGAGCTGCAACAATTTCACCATCTCTTACAACTGGTTTTTCTGCAATACGACCAATACCTAAAATTGCAACTTCTGGATGGTTAATTACTGGTGTAAACCATTGTCCACCAGCAGAACCGATGTTAGTAATTGTGCAAGATGCACCTTTCATCTCATCACCAGATAGTTTTCCTTCACGCGCTTTAACAGCTAATTCATTAATCTCAGAAGAGATATTGAAAATAGACTTACGGTCAGCGTCTTTTACAACTGGTACGAGAAGACCTTTATCTGTATCTGCTGCAATACCGATGTTGTAATAATGTTTTTGAACTATTTCTTGTGTAGCATCATCAAGCATTGTATTAAGCACTGGGTATTCACGAAGTGCACTTACTAATGCCTTAACTACATATGGGAGGTACGTAAGCTTAATGCCTTTATCAGCAGCAACAGCTTTAAATTGCTTACGGTGTGCTACAAGTGCAGTTACGTCTACCTCATCCATTAATGTTACATGTGGTGCAGTGTGCTTCGAATTCACCATTGCTTTTGCAATTGCTTTACGAATCCCGCTCATTTTCTCACGAGTCTCAGGGTATTGTCCAGCAGGAACTACTGGTGCAGCTGGAGCTGTTGGTTCTGAAGCAGGCGCTGCTTGCGCTTCAACTTGTGTTTCTTCTTTAACTTCTACTACTGGTGCTTCTTCTGCAACTGGTGCACCACCGTTTTTGAAGTTATCAACGTCCTCTTTAAGAATTCGACCGTTCTTACCTGTACCACTAATTTGGCGGATATCTAAGCCAAGTTCACGAGCATATTTACGAACCGATGGCATCGCAATGATACGGATATCAACCTTTTCACCATTCTCATCCGCTACTGGAGCAGCCTTTGTTTCTACTGGAGCTTCAGCTTTTTCCTCTGTTGCAGGCGCTTCTTCAGTTGCACTACTATCATCAGAACCACTATCTTCAAAACCTTCTGCATTGAATGTTACAACAACATCACCAACGATTGCAGTTTCACCTTCATTAACAAGGATTTCTTTAACAGTTCCATCAACTGGACAAGGGATTTCTACTACTGCTTTGTCGTTTTGCACCTCTGCCAGTACGTCATCCTCTTTTACTACATCTCCAGGTTTAACGAACCATTTTACAATTTCACCTTCATGAATACCTTCACCAATATCAGGCAGTTTGAATTCAAATGCCACGGTAAACGACCTCCTCGCATATATTTAATGTACTTTCTTATCGGAATGTGTAAGAAGAAACCAGAATGATCCGGTTTCTTCCCTATCATGTTGTTTTAAAACGAATTAGAAGTTGATAACTTGTTTCGCTTTTTCAACGATATCTTTATGATTTGGTAACCATACTTCTTCTGCTGCTGAGAATGGATAAACTGTATCTGGAGCAGCTACACGAAGCACTGGTGCTTCTAAGTGAAGAATACCACGGTCATTGATTTCAGCTACAACGTTAGCTGCAATACCTGCTTGTTTTTGAGCCTCTTGAACTACAATTGCGCGACTCGTTTTCTTCACAGATTCCATAATTGTATCAATATCAAGTGGGCTAACCGTACGAAGGTCAATTACTTCCGCTTCGATACCCTCTTTTTGTAATTCTTCTGCAGCTTTCAAAGAAGACTGCACCATTGCACCATAAGCAATGATTGAAATATCTTTTCCTTCACGCTTCACGTCTGCTACACCGATAGGAACTGTGTAAGCTTCTTCAGGTACTTCTTCTCGGAATGAGCGATAAAGTTTCATATGCTCAAGGAAGATTACTGGATCATTGTCACGGATTGCAGAGATTAACAAACCTTTTGCATCATAAGGATTTGATGGAATAATCACTTTAAGTCCTGGTTGTTGAGCCATTAGCCCTTCTAAGCTATCAGCGTGTAGCTCTGGTGTATGTACACCACCACCGAATGGTGAACGAACAGTAATTGATGCTGTTTTAGTACCACCTGAACGGTAACGCATACGTGCCATTTGACCACTGATCGCATCCATTACTTCATATACGAAACCGAAGAACTGGATTTCTGGAACTGGACGGAAACCTTCAAGTGCAAGTCCAACTGCAAGACCACCGATTCCAGATTCAGCTAACGGTGTATCGAATACTCGATCTTCACCGAACTCATCTTGAAGACCTTCAGTTGCACGGAATACACCACCATTTTTACCAACGTCTTCACCGAAGACGAGTACGTTTTCGTCATTTTTCAACTCAATGCGCAACGCATCCGTAATCGCTTGAATCATTGTCATTTGTTGGCCCATGTTACTTCGACTCCTTTGCTGCGTATTCTTCTCTTTGCTCTTTCAAGTTGTAAGGAAGCTCTTCATACATCATATCCATTAATTGAGTAACAGTTTGTTTTGGTGTTTGGTCAGCTTCTTTAATCGCTGCTTTAATGTCTTCTTTCGCTTGTTCAACCACTTTTTCTTCTTCTTCTTGAGACCAGATACCTTTGTTCTCAAGGAACTTACGGAAACGAACAAGTGGATCTTTCTTCTCCCATTCATTATCAAGGTCTTCTGTACGATAGCGTGTTGGGTCATCCCCAGCCATAGTATGTGGACCATAACGATATGTTAGTGTTTCAATTAGTGTTGGACCTTCACCGTTTACAGCACGGTCACGCGCTTCTTTTGTCGCTGCATATACTGCTAGTACGTCCATACCATCAACTAGTACACCTGGAATTCCAACTGCAACTGCTTTTTGTGCAACTGTTTTTGCAGCAGATTGCTTCTCAACAGGTGTAGAAATAGCGAAACGGTTATTTTGTACAACGAAGATTGCTGGCGCTTTATACGCACCTGCAAAGTTCATACCTTCATAGAAGTCACCTTGTGATGCACCACCATCACCTGTATAAGTAATTGCTACTGAATCTTTCCCACGCTTTTTCAAACCAAGCGCAACACCAGCAGCTTGTGTAATTTGAGCACCGATAATAATTTGTGGGCTTAATGCATTCACACCTTCAGGCATTTGATTACCTACATAGTGTCCACGAGAGAATAAAAATGCCTTAGTTAGTGGAAGACCGTGCCAAATTAATTGTGGAACATCACGATAACCTGGTAAGATCCAGTCTTGTTTCTCTAATGCATACTGTGTTCCTAATTGAGAAGCTTCTTGTCCAGCAGTAGGTGCATAGAACCCTAAACGTCCTTGACGATTTAATGAAATAGAGCGTTGGTCAAGAATACGTGTATACACCATACGTGTCATTAGTTCTTTTAGTTGTTCATCTGAAAGATCAGGCATCGCGTCTTGGTTAACAACTTCGCCCTCTTCATTCAATACTTGCAATGTCTCAAATTGCTCTTCGACTTTTTGAAGAATTGTTTTCTTTCTAGCCATACTTTTCACCTCATCCTTTCTTCATTACAATATAATGTTAACGAAATGCAGTTCGTCCATCTTAAACACCTCTTAGTTTACCCAAAAAGAAAAAGACAAATGACGCATTTTCATTGAGAAAGTCTCAACCCATAAGTAAAACTTTAATCTTGTAGTCGAACTTTCCATATTTAATTTAGAAATTTTCGAGAACAGCCTGCCCCTTCATTTCTAACTTATTATAAGAAAAGCTGTAATTCACTTCCCTTAATTCACAAAAGTCACTATGTTCTTTTCCTAGTATCAAAGGAAATAAACCACATTTCCACGAAAGCACTTCTTGCATAGTGAATATCCTGTATTAATTGTAACGTTTTATTAAGTTAGTACAATTTCTAATACAAGATTCAGTTTACTATATGAATCGAATAGTAGTCAAACACTTTATCTTATATAACTTTATTTAATTCATTTTCTAAAAACACATAATAACACTTTCTTCAAATATTCTACCTGTATTAATACAATTCCAAAACCTGTATCACTAAAATGTAAACAGTTACAAAAACAAACTTTTGAATACTTCACGTTCAAGATTTCTCTTCGCGTATTGCCGATAGTTAAGTGAACCAATCATGTAGTTACAAAATTATTATTAACAAAAGTAAACGAACAAAGCCTCTATTAGACAACAAAAAAAACCGTCGTGTTTATGTAAATACAGACGGTTTCTTCATATAATGTTCGAACATAATGGCTAAATGCAGAAGCTCTTGTTTTCTCATATACCAATTTGTTATACATACTTTTTTAAGTTTAGTATTCGATTGAAACCACTTTTCTATCTTTTTATCTGAAGCTTCCCAATTCAAATATCGATGTTGATTATGATTAATAACTGGATAGATTAATCTTAGTGGTAATGTTTGAGACGATACATATTGTTTGAGGTAGTGTTCATAATCTTTACGCGCACCAGTATGTGTAACAGAATCAGCAAACTCATAAAACATTGAATAATACTCTGGATGAAATAGAAGCAACGCGAGTTTCTTCCCTAATATTATTCGATCCTCTAGGTTACAAAAATTTTTAACACTTATGCCGTATAAATCTCCTTCCTTAGTAGGAAAAATGACACTACTAAAGTGCAACCAATCTTGAAAATGAAAACAAAACGAATGAAAAACCTTTTTCTTGTAAAAAGGATGCTCTATAATTGGCTTTTGGATCAAGTTTTGTTCATTAATTATTAATGAAGTCATTAATCGGTTTCGATCACCCGTTCTCCAAAAGTGCTTCCATTCATAGATCATAAATGGGGAAACAGAAAAAGTAGACAACAAATGAAATAACGGCCGATTAAGTTTCTTTGACCACTCATATATAAGTAATTGTGAGAATGCATCTTGAAAAATAAGCCAGTTTGCCCGTTCATATGTAATAAAAATTTGATGACGTAACTCTTTTTTTATGCATAATGGAAACCAACCACCTTCTAAATCCGTCATATTATAACCAGCGTTGCGTGAAACCATGCTCGCTAGAAGTGACCATTTTATTTCACGGTGTCGTTTATAATAACTGAAATAAGCGTTCGTTCTAGATATATTATCCAAATTATCGAATTTTACATGACTTCGAACAGCATCAATTATCGTTTCATCCGATAGTTTAGATACCTTATTAATCGAATAAACCATTCGTAATCACCTCAGTCTTATCATGCAACCTTAGTATCTTTTTTAACCTTTTTAACATATAAGCTCTAAAAGCATGGTATGATGATATTTTATTCTAATGATTATTGCTTCTGAATTTTGTCTGTTTAACGTAATTTTTATGTTAACGTCACAAAATATACAGAACTACTTTAATTTCTTGTAGATTAAAATAAGTTACCCTAAAAAAAACAAATCATGATACGAAAAGGATGGAGAGGTGAAGAAGATGGTATATCGCTACCCAAATGGGAAGCCTTACCGTCCAAGTGAAGGAAAACAAAAACGTTCACCACAATATCAAAGAGAAAGCTTCAGCAACCGTGGAATGACATTGGAGGAAGATATAAATGAAACGAACAAATACTATTTAGAAAATGGGATAGCTGTAATCCATAAGAAACCAACACCTATTCAAATTGTTGATGTCCATTATCCAAAGAGAAGTGCTGCTGTCATTAAAGAAGCTTATTTCAAACAGCCTTCTACTACCGACTTCAACGGAGTCTATCGTGGTCATTATATTGACTTTGAAGCGAAGGAAACGAAGAATAAAACATCCTTCCCTTTAAAAAACATTCATCCACATCAAATTCAACATTTACAGCGCGTCAAAGCTCAAGATGGGATTAGTTTTATATTGATCCGATTTTCACTGACTGAACAAATCTTCTTAATGAACACAGATGACTTGTTAGTTTTTTGGGAAAGAATGGAAAGTGGAGGTCGTAAGTCAATTACTAGAAATGAAATAGAAGACTGCTGCCACTCCATTTCACTTGGATATCATCCTAGAATTGACTATTTAGCAGTTATCGATAAAATATATTTTGAAACTAGAGCTGAAAGGTAGGTTCCAGCTATGTCAGACGAATACAAATCTAGACAAGAACGACGAAAAAAACAAATGACACAGAAAACAACGAAACCTAAAAATAATAAAAATAAAAAAAGTAAAAAAACAGGTGGTCAAATTTTTAAACGAATACTATTTTTAATGATCGTTTTAGGTGGCCTACTCGTTGCAGGCGGAGGTATTTATGCATTCTCCATCATTCAAAGTGCACCAGACCTTGACTTAAATCAGTTAAAGGACCCGCTTTCATCCAAAGTTTATGATATGAATGGTGAACTTATTGCTGAATTAGGGATAGAAAAACGAACAAAGGTATCCATTGACGAAATACCTCAAGTTGTTCAAGATGCATTCATTTCAACAGAAGACATTCGATTTGAAGATCATTTTGGAATAGATATTCGCCGAATCGGAGGTGCAGTTATTGCAAACTTCAAAGAAGGTTTCGGTGCTGAAGGAGCAAGTACGATTACACAACAAGTTGTAAAGCGTTCCTTCCTATCACCAGATAAAAACTTAACTAGAAAAATTCAAGAAGCATGGCTCTCAATTAAACTCGAACAACAATTAGAAAAATGGCAAATACTTGAAATTTATTTAAATAAAATCTATTTTGACAATGGGGTTTATGGAGTTGCCAAAGCAGCAGAGTTTTATTTTGATAAACCACTTAGTGAATTAACAATTGAGGAAGCTGCATTACTTGCAGGTATGCCGAAAGCACCAGCTTATTACGACCCATTTGAACATCCTGAAGCAGCCGAGGGACGTCGCAATGTTGTTATTGGATTAATGGAGAAAAATAATACGATCACCGCTGAACAGGCAGCAACAGCTAAAAGTATCCCACTTGAAGATACATTAGCAACCGGACAAGAAGACTTCTCGCCATACAATGCATTCTTAGACCGTGTTATTGATGAAGTAAATGAACTAGAGGATGTTGATATTTATTCAAGTGGTTTAAAGATTCATACTACACTTGACCCTAATGCACAACAGTTTATGGAGAGCATGTTGTATACAAATGATATTATTGCTTATCCAAATGATCGCTTTCAAGCAGGGATAGTTTTGACTGATACGAAAACAGGTGAAATTCGAGCTATTGGTGGAGGTCGCAACAATAATACAGAACGTGGTTACAATTATGCAACGGATATTAACCGTCAACCAGGTTCAACCGCTAAACCGATCTTTGCTTATGGTCCAGCAGTTGAATACTTAAAATGGTCGACATATCATCAACTCGTCGACGAAAAGTATCAATATTCAAATGGTACACCAATTAATAACTGGGATAATAAGTATAAGGGTCAAATGACTATGCGTACGGCTCTAGCATTATCTCGTAATGTGCCAGCACTAAAAGCACTTCAAGAAGTTGGGCTTGATAATTCTCGTGATTTTGCTTCTGGACTTGGTTTAAACTTACCTGATGCGATATATGAATCATATTCGATTGGTGGATTTAATGGTTTATCACCTATGGAATTAGCAGGTGCATACAGTGCGTTCGGAAATGGTGGTATATTTAACGCACCACATGCTGTAACAAAGATCGAATTCCCAGATGGTGAAATTGTTGATATGAAACCAGAACCACAAGCAGCAATGAGTGATTATACAGCCTTCATGGTTACTGATATGTTGAAGTCTGTTATGACTTACGGAACAGGTACAGGAGCTAACGTATCTCGACTAAACATTGCAGGTAAAACTGGTACGACAAACTTTGATCAAGCAACATTGAACAAATATGGAATTCCAAGTAGTTCTGTACCAGATAGCTGGTTTGCAGGTTATACGCCTGAATATACTGCTGCAGTATGGACTGGATATTCAGAAACATCGTCAGAAAACCATCTAGATTACAACCAAAAACAGATCGCTAAACAATTATTCAAGCAATTGTTTGAACATATCTATAGTGGAAAATCAAGCGACGATTTCCAACGTCCAAGCAGTGTCGTACGTGTTAACGTTGAAGAAGGAACAAACCCTGCTCAACTACCAAGTGATAATACTCCTAAAGATAAAATAACTTGGGAGTACTTCGTAAAAGGAACAGAACCTACGAAGGTATCTGAACAATACAAACCACTTAATCCAGTTGATGGTTTACGAAGTGATTATACAAAACCGCTTGATCGAATTCTCATACAATGGGAATATAATAATGAGGATGATATCGTATTTGAAGTTCAACAATCGATCAACGGTAGTCAGTTCCAAACAGTACAGACAACAAAAGAAAATTTCTTAGTCATTAATAACCCTGTAAAAGGTGCAGATTATCAATTCCAGGTCATCGCTAAAACAGAATCAAATGCAAGTGAACCAGTTACAACACGTGTTAAAATTCCAGGGCGTTACAATGACGATTTACTCCCTCCAGGATTTGACAGTGATATAACTGATCATGATAAAAAGAAAGACGATAAAAAGAAGGACGACAAAAAGAAAGACAAGAAAAAAGATGATGAACCTCATGAATCAGAACCTGATGAAGATTTTAATGACGAGTATGATGAAACTCATGAGACAGAACCTTATGAAGAATTTGTTGACGAGCAAAATCGAATTTTTATTGAAAATTAAACTTATACTGATGAAATATTGATTCATAATGGCCATTAATTAACTTTAAAAAACCCGCCCTCTCACAATGATATGCTCCCCCATAGATAGACAGTTTAAAAAATATAAATCTGGCTGCTTATGGGGGAGTATTTATTATGTCCAAAAGATCTTACTCTGTAGAAGAGAAATACGAGATATTAAAATCTTCATC
>NZ_MJEH01000006.1 GCF_001742425.1 Bacillus solimangrovi | reverse complement strand
AGGTTATAATTTTCCCTTACTAAAATATCCTTCAAAATTTCTACATTTAACACTTCATCATCAACTATTAAAATATCTAACCTATCACTCATCGGTGAAGCCATGTCATTGGAATACATTGAGGTCTGCTCTTCTATCGTTGCCCCAAGTGCAGGTAATCTAATAGATGAAACTTCCTCATACACTTTGCTTTCTATTTTTGAAATAGGGAGAGAGAAGGTGAAACGAGTCCCTTCTTTTTCTTTAGACCAGTCTACATCTAAACTTCCTCCCATTAGTTGTACAAGTTGACGTGATATAGATAACCCCAGTCCTAATCCACCATTCCCTAAATCATTATTTGTTGATATACTCTCATACGAATGGAAGATCTTCTCATGCAAATGAGGAGCAATTCCTATACCTGTGTCTTCTACAGATATATACATATGCCCACCTTTCACATCATTCGAAATCGTTACTGAACCAGCATTTGTATTTTTTAAGCTGTTATTAAGTAGATTATAGAATACTTGAATTAGACGATCTTCATCTGCGATTACAAACCGATTAGCTTTATCGATTTTATTCACTAGCTTAATATTTTTCCCATCAGCAATATAACGGAACATTTCAAATAGGTTTGAAACTGTCAAATAAAGATCAACTTTTGATAATTGAATAGTTAGTAATCCTTCTTTAATTTTAGCAAGATCTAGAATGTCATTTACCATATTTGACATTCGATAACCTGCTGATTTGATAAGTTTTAATTTTTTTTCTAGCTGTTCTTTTTTATTATCATCATCTTCAATAAGTGCCTGAGAAATATTAATAATACCGTGAAGTGGTGTTTTAAGTTCATGAGAAGTTCGGAATAGAAAATCATCCTTCATTTTATCCTCTTTTACTAACTGCTCAGTGTATAACTCTTGTGCTTCCTCACGCTGTCGTTTAAGAATATTTATCTTATCGGCTAATGCAAGTGATAGTAATAGAGATTCTATACTTGCAGCTATTTGTGGAATGACATCAAAATACATGGCTTGAAAAGCAATAATATCTAGATAACTTAATGCTTGTAGAATGATTGACACTAGTAAAATCGTCCATCCTAACAAATAAAGTCGCGCCATACGATTTCCCATCTGCATAACTCTAAGTGCAGATATCCACAATAAGATAGGGATAATTAGTGCTAATAGTGGAACAATGACATTTGTTATGCTATCTGGAAGTACCCAGAAGAATAATAATGTGAATAGACTTAAGCTGGAGAAAATTGAAAGTGTTAAATGTAATTTCGGTAATATTTTCTTAGTTTCTAAAAATTCTTGTCCAAACATAACCATAGTCACACAAAGTAACAAAGATGCATAATCAATAGCATCAACAATAAACCATACAGGAAGATTCTCACTTAAATATTCAACATCCAAACTATTCATTAAAAATTGTAGTAACATGAATGCGATTAAATAAATTATGTAGTACAAATATGCTCTTTCCCTTAGAGAAAAATATAAAAATAAATTATAAAAAGCAAGAGCACCTATAAAGCCATAAAAGAAGCCTGATGAGAATTTATAATCTTTAATTGATTCAATTAGTCCCTCATAAGAATATAAACTAGTGTCTACAGAAACAGGTAATTCTTCACCTATTAATTTTATATATATAACCTCAATATCTGTTGGATCAAATCGAAACAATATTGAACGAAAGTTAATTTTCTGTTCCCCTAAATTATACAAGCCACCCTTCTGCACTTCATACGTGTAATCACTTTTCACAAAATACACATCAATGACCTCAAGACGATCCACATACTCAAGCCAAGTCATCTCATTAAATTTTTCCCCAATCACTTCCTTTTCTAATTTCAACCATATTGCATCATTCGTGTAATCAAAATAAGGATACTTTGATTCACTCTTTATAAACTCCTCATTATACTTACCTGAAAGAATTTCGTTAATTGTAACTCCTCTTGTCGAATCCCTGAAAACTTCATATTTTAACCCCAAAGGATAATTATTAACCTTTTCTTCAGCAAGTACATGAATTGGTAATAACGATAAAAAAAATAGAATTATAATATTAAATAAAAAAACATTCCCCCGCCAAACTTGCAAATTCACATTCAAGTGTCTGTTTATCTTTACCATTTATTGCTCTCCTTATATTTTTTACCCTAACAAGTTATATAATGAAATTACAAAATACATAGACTTTAGTTCATCACTCCGTATTATGAAACAATAAGGCTTAAAATAGAAAAAATTAAAACACGAACCCCCCTTTTTATTAACAGTTCTTTTAAAAGTATTTTAAGGAAGTTTAACGTGTTTTAATTTTTTAGTATTTTACTAACATATTAAAATATCTTACTTTACTATTCTCAAATAATTTAGCGTTATATTAAAATGCATTCCTGTGTGGAAACAAATGAAACCTAATATATCTTTAACTTTAGTAAAGGAAGCTCCTAAAAGTTCAAATGGTCTTTCTAATTCTTCGTCTTCTCTTCCTACAAATGTTTCTTGAATTGTTTTCAATTGCTTAGTGATGAATTCACTTATCTCTTCTACTGATGGTGGTTCTCCTTCCCACTCTCTTGGACTAGTTCCCTTCATGAAATATTCCTTATAACTCTCTGGAACAACTGACTTGTATGTATTATCAAGTGAAAGAACTGCATCTGTAATGACAAGTACATGCCCCGCATTCCAACGAATAGAATTATTAAACCCCTCAGGTATAACATCCAGTTGATCTTCTCTAGCTTTCATTAATACATTTAACATTGCATTATGCCCGAATGAAACCGTATATACTGACATAAAGAGCCCCCTTTAAAATTATAAGATAAAGTAATTATAATCTATCCAAAAGATAAATAAGAGCATTTATACAAAAATTTCTAATTATCAATTCAATAATCTATAAAATCTGAATAATCAGATAACTTATTGTGTGATTATACCCATTTAACTCATCACAAATATTACATAAAAATAAAGAGTTACATACACGTGTCGTCATTATATCTTTCTTTATAAATTAACATTTTCTAAATAGAAAGTACCAAAAATTGTTTTCAAATAACTCAATTACAGATACTATAAATATGAGAATATTTTTATCAACTTAGGAGGACTAACAATGAAAGTAAAAGTCGCACTAATTGCACATGATAAAAAGAAAAAAGATATGATTCAGTTTTCTACAGCCTATAAACATATTTTAGAAAAGCATGATCTTCATGCTACTGGAACAACAGGACTGAAAATCATGGAAGCAACCGGACTTCATGTTCATCGTTTCCAATCTGGACCTCTTGGGGGCGATCAAGAAATTGGCGCTTTAATCGCGCAAAATAAAATGGATATGGTCATCTTCTTCCGTGATCCGTTAACTGCACAACCTCATGAACCTGATGTTTCTGCATTATTGCGTTTGTGTGATGTACATAACATTCCTCTTGCAACAAACATGGGATCAGCTGAAATTTTAATACATGGATTAGAACGTGGTGATCTAAATTGGCGCTCAATCATCAATGAGCAAAGTGAATAAACATTACTTCCATCAGAAAAAAATGTAAACCTATCATTGATAAAGCAAAAAATCGTGTGGTTGCATAAGATATGAGTTATCGTGTGATGAACTTCAAATTGTCCTTACTTTTTCATAAACAATATTCATATATAGAAGGGATATTCTCTTTATATTATATGATTCCTTACTATAAAAATAACTGAGGCACTTCAATATTAGAAGCACCTCAGTTATTTTGTTTAAAAGCTGTTCTTCCCCATAAGACAAAGCCTGCTGCACCTATTACCAAAACAGCAATTTGGATACCTACTATTACCTTTACGAAAGTAGGACCAATTGTATATAACTCTAATGCAGTTCCACCTAAAACAGCGATTAGTGAACCGAGCATAACGACAATCGATGTGATAAAAAACCATACTGGTAATTTCTTAATCAATTTCTCCTCACCTATCCCTACATAATTACAATAACCTCATATCTAAAGGGGGAATGAATAAGTGACTTATAATAAATTCTAACAATGTTCACATCACTTAAACAAACCTATCTGTAGATTTATTTTTCTCTTTATAAATATGGTTTATTGTTCATGCATATCTTACATATTCCTTATATAAGAGTAACATAAAATGTAAGGATCATCATTGTAGAATTACTATTTTTCTCGTTCAGCTGTTGCTCATGTGCACTAGAACCTAAAATGTACTTTCGATTGATGATATTCGTTTAACCTGCGTTACTATTTGCAGTAGTTAAATGAGCATCATTTGGGAATAATGTTTTCTTATCCATTAATATAATGAAGAGTGCTAACAGAAAGCCTAACACATCAGCTAACGGAAATGCTGCCCAGACCCCAGCTAAGCCAAACATAGTTGGTAAAAATAATACAATCGGAATTAAGAAAATTAATTGGCGTGAGATAGACAATATAAATGCAGCACGTGCCTTACCTAAAGCTTGATAAAGACCTCCAGCTACCATTTGGAAACCAATTGTAGGTGCAACTAACATTATCATTCTTAATGCAGATGCTCCTTCTTCAATTACTTTCTCATCCGTTGTGAATACATTAAACAGTAATTGAGGGAACAATAAAATGATAATCCAAACTGCCGTAGACATTACTGTTGCGATAATAAAACTTAACTTAACCGTATTTCCTACACGATTAAATTGCTTTGCTCCATAGTTATACCCAACAATTGGTTGCATGCCTTGAACAATCCCAAACATTGGCATGATCGCAAACATAATTATTCGATTAATAATACCAAAGATTGCAACTTCCATATTACTTCCATATGTGATCAACATCCAGTTCACGACAACAAACATTAAACTTGATGATACTTGTCGAACGAAAGAAGACGTTCCAATACTAATAATCTCTTGAATGATACGTCGATTCGGTATTAATCCAATCCATTTAAATGTAAGAGAACTCTTTCCACCTTTAAAATAGGAAAAAATCCATATAGCAGCACAAGCTTGTGCTATTACAGTCGCTAGGGCTGCACCTTGGACACCCATATCAAGTCCGAAAATAAAGATCGGGTCCAATGCTAAGTTAACACCTGAAGAAACTAGCATTGTTGACATTGCCATCTTGGCATTTCCTTCTGCACGAACTACATTATTTGTAGACATTGCAAATGCAAGGAATAATGAACCGATCAAAATAATGCTCAGATAATCACTTGCATAAGGTAAAGTTGCTTCTGTTGCACCGAATAAACGTAGTATTGGATCAAGAAATAATAAAGCTATGACAACCATTATTATACTTAATACACCAACTAACCATACGATATGGCCAAATACATCATTCGCTTCTTCTTCCTTTTTTGCTCCAAGTAACCTTGACACTATTGAGGAGCCACCAATACCTACTGCTGCCGCAAAAGCACTAATAATCATCTGAATCGGAAATGCGATAGATAACCCTGCTACGCCTATCGTTCCAACACTTCGAGCGATGAAAATAGTATCCACTACGTTGTATAATGCCATTACAAACATCCCGATAAATGCAGGAACCGATAACTGCACCATTAATTTTGATATGCTTTCTGTTCCTAGATGTGACCGATTAGAGTTAGCCTTCACGTTTACACCCCTCTCCTTTAGAAATGTGCTCAGTTGCATTACCTGCCATTTTTTTCAATAATCTTAGAACTATTTCATACTCTTCCTCAGAAAAATCCTTGGTAAGTATATTTGTCCAATTAGCTAAAGTTTCCATCACTTGCTCTTTTACACCATGAGCTTTATCTGTAAGATAAACCAAATTTTGACGACGGTCGATTTCTGATTTTTCCCTTCTTACAAAGCCACATTCCTCAAGCTTTTGAATCGCTCTTGCTGTTGTTGCCTTATCAATGTACAATTTCTTTGCTAAATGGTCTTGAGAAACACCATCCTGTCGATATAGCAAAAATAAAAACGAAAACTGTCCTCCACCAATACCGAGTTCATCTGCTTCCTGATTAAAAAAAATGTGTGCATAACGGTGAATGGTTGAAATCCATTTTCCAACTGATTCCATCAATTAATTCTCCTTATATAACTTTAAATATAGTTGTTCATGCAACTAAAAATGAGTATATCAACTTTTAGTTGCGCCCGCAACTTTTTCACTCAACTTAATATAAGGTAAATAATCCCTTTCATTTCTGAATAACACTTAAATTCTCAAGATTATTTATCAAAAATTCACATTCAATTCCTTGTAGTTGAGGAGAATTAACGTTAGTAGGTACATAAATAATCTAGTTATAAACATGTTGGTAACTAAAAAACAAAAAAGACTGTATCAGCTACAGTCTTCTTCAACATATAAACATAAACAATAATTAATTTTTGTATTGGCTTGTAATATGGTTTATTCACTTATTTTTTAACTAACTTAAAGAAGTTTAAGCACGTTCATAAACGAGACTATTAATACAAGTTCAACCATATGACTTATAATTCACTATGACTTTATTTCATTTACCTAATTCCGTAATGATCTTTTCTGCTACATCTATTCCATTCTTAATACAGGCCCCAATGCCTACACCGAAATATGATGCACCTGCCAACATAACTCTAGGATACTGTGAAGATAATTTACCTTGCAATGACTGTACTGCTTGGTTATGTTGCAAGTGATAATTAGGCATTAAATTTTGCCAAGGTGTTACTTCTACTACCTGAGGTTCTGCTTTAAGGTTCAAACTCTTTTCAATATCTGATAAAGCTATTTGTACAAATTCTTCCTCACTCATATTTTCTAACAAAGGATATGATGGGTTTGAACTCTTATAAAATAGGCGCACTAATAAATTATGTTTCTTTGAAGTGTGAGTCCACTTTCTACTTGTCCATGTACATGCATCACACTTGACATCACTATTATCAGAAACGATAAATCCTGTACCATCTGTTGGAAGTTGTTCATCTGGTATATTAAACCCAAGATAAATACTAAACAATGAAGAATTTGTTAATTTATTAAAATCACTGTCTAACTGAGTATCTACTAATAATGTTTGTGCAATATCATGAGGGACCGCTAAGACGACATAATCAGCATCTATCTCCTCATGATTTGTAAAAGAAATTTTATACTGATTACCTTCTTTTATAATATTTTTCGTTGTAACACCTTTTAAAACGGAAACATCCTTTAGCCCTTCTTCCAACTTGTCAATAATTGTTGAAAGACCATTTTTAAAAGATAAAAACTTTTTATTCGATGCCGTTAGAAATCTTTCCTTATTCTCAGATAAACCTTTGATAATGCTTCCGTATTTATTTTTATAATCGAGTAAATAAGGTAAAGTAGAAGCGATTGTGAGTTTATCTAATCCACCAGAATAAACTCCTGATAACACAGGAGCAATTTGCTTCTCGACCAACTCTTTACCGAGAAATGCTTCTAGAAATGAGCCAACAGAACTTACACTCGTGAATGTTTCATTCTTTGTCTCTAGATCTTTAAGTGCAGCTTTTTTCCCCTCTTCAGAAACCAATGTACTACTGTACAATGATTCAACACTAGTAGGTATACCAAATATCGTATCTTTAGGGATAGGATGTAGCTCATTATTTGTATATATATAAGATATTCCCGTTGCATTATATACAGCTTGATCTTGCAATTCTAATTCTTCAATTAGCTGAATTACACTTTCATGTCGAGCAACCATAGAGTCTGCACCTGATTCAATTGTAAATTCACCATTTTTAACAGTAGCAATCTTTCCTCCTAATTGCTCATGTTGTTCAACTAAAACTAATTCCATATTTAAATCTTGCTCTTGGATTTTCTTTTGAAGTTTGTACATTGCAGTTAATCCTGTAATACCCCCACCGATAACAACTACTTTCTTCAATCTATTCACTCCATTTCAAATTCATTAGCTAATTCTTTTCCACAAAGCAACTAGCATAATTTCCACACTTTTAAACTTAGCACTTTGAGAACAGCTCAAAATGTATATTCTCAGGATTTACCTAATTTGTATAACTAACCACTAATTGTTCTGATAGAGCTCTATCACTGATGAAAGTTCCTAAATTTTGTACTTTTTTATAATCCATTCCTATTGTAGTTAATTAGTACGTAATTATCTACAATTACTCGAGGAATCCTCTAACAATTATGTGAATATTTCATTTCATCTTATACTAGTTAATAGTAGGCAAGGTTACTACCTTGTGTTAGATTCAGAATATGCAGATAATAAAGAGAGGGAGGGAATATTGAGTATTTTAGTTTTTACACTTCAGAGAAAACTGTTAATTGAAGTTACTATACAATTTAAGTTTTAGGAAGGAAGTATAATATGAAGATGAAACCAGTTGAAAAAACCATAATCGGAGCACTAGGAATTGAGATGGTTGAAGTTACAAAAGAAAAAGTAATCGCCACTATGCCAGTTCACGATGCAACACATCAACCATTTGGTTTATTACATGGAGGAGCTTCTGTTGTTCTGGCCGAAAGTGTAGCTTCTGTTGGTACTTGGAACTTAATTGACCAAGAAACAGAAGCAGCCGTGGGTCTTGAAATTAATGCAAATCATATTCGTAGTAAAAAAGATGGTATCGTCACAGCAATTGGTACACCATTACATACAGGAAAGAAAACAATGGTATGGGATATAAAAATTTATGATGAGGAACAAAAACTTATCTCTATCTCACGTTGTACGGTAGCAGTCGTAAAACGAAACGAAAATTAGTTTTTTTAACTCTATATCATTCACCTTCAGAAAATGAAGGTGATTTCTTATTACTTTAGCGATAATAGATCTTACTTTAACACATAATCCTTACATTTAGACGGTCGCATCGTAAATAGTTACGCCTATACTGCCGTTGTCTGCTTACTTATGCTTGGTATCTTGAGCGTAAAGGTTGTTCCTTGTCCAATTTCACTTTCAACTTCTATTACACCATCAAATGATTCAACAATTCGATAGACAACCATCATCCCAAGACCTGTTCCTTTCATGCCTTTAGTAGAAAAATAAGGCTCACCTAAACGACTAACCTGTTCTTTTGTCATGCCAACTCCAGTGTCTGAAATAGAGATAGTTACATAACCTTTCTCTACCTTACTTTCAATTAACAGTTTCCCACCATTCGGCATCGCTTCAATTGCATTCTTCATTAAGTTCATGAAACATTGTTGCAACCTTGCTCGTTCTCCTTTAATTTCACTAGGCAACAATGTTGACTCCATTGTTATATTATTCATATTTGCTAATGGTTTAATTACGTTAATAGCTCGAACTAGTTCATCTTCAACTTGAAAAATTTCAGCATGTTCAAAAGCTGGTTTAGCGAACGTTAAATAGTCTCTAATCACACCTTCAGCTCGATCCATTTCATCAATCGCTATAGTGATGTACTTCTCACATTTTTTTGGAATGTCCTCCTCACTCAACAACTGAAGGAAACCCCTACTTGCAGTTAATGGATTACGAACTTCATGAGAAATACTTGAAGCTAGATGACTAACGATCTCTAATTTTTCATTTCGTAATAACCTTTTTCTTACTAGATCGTTAGTCCTTACAGATTCAACGATCTTTCCTGCTATAAATGTCGCCATAATATTTGCAATTATATAAGCTAACCAATCACTAATATTCAATGAAGCATGATTAGAATTTGCCGTTAAAGTTTCTGAAAGAATACTAACGACTAATACCAGAAACGTGACAATAATTGTTGCAGTTAGTAATCGATGATTGGATTTCAAACTATGAAACTTTCCTCTAATCAGGTAGACAAGTAATAGACCAATCCCAACAACAATTACCGAAATATAAAATCCTAGTATTCCACTAGAAAAATACCTTGCGATTAAGGTTACAGATGCTAACCCTATCGCTACATATGTATTTCCATATAGACTTCCAAGAATTAAAGGAACATTTCGTAGATCGTATATAAAATTTTGACCGACATGAACTGGAAAAGACATACACAAAATAATGGTAATTGCACAAGTAAAAAAAGTCACCCAGTTTTTAATTACACTAGTCCAATCTTTTTGTTCAAACCAATATTGATACAAAAATACCATAAAAATGATAAAAAATAAATTAGGTGATAATTCTTTAATAAGCCAGTACATATTCTCCTCATTTCAATATCTTAGAAATTTTATAAAAATTAGTTTCGACAAAATTTTAAAAAAACCTTTAACAAATATCGAGAATTTTTTAAATATTTTGTATTTTAATGAATTTACTTACATATTTGGGTAATATATTGACTCACATGAATCCTTCACAAATTATAGAAATATATTACAAGGTACTAGTTACTTTTTGTCGAATATCGTAAAACAGTACGTTTTATGAGGTGATGAAATGAATATACAACTCAAAGGAAAAAAAGTCACTTTACGAGACTTTACAAAAGATGATATTCAACGTATGTGGTATTGGGAATATGAAGCGAATGATCGTGAACATATACAGTGGAATGGACCTTATTTTCCAAGAGAACAAATGAGCATGGAAGAATATACAAAGAATTATATATACTTATTAGAAGAAGTTAATAATAATCAAACACGCTCTAAGCTCGTCATCGAGAAAGATGGTGAATTTATCGGAAGTGTAGGTTGGTATTGGGTATCAGAAGCTACAAAATGGTGTGAAAATGGCCTCGTTATTTATGATTCTCGTTATTGGTCTGGTGGATTTGGATTTGATGCCTATGTCATGTGGACTGACTATCTATTCACAGAGATGGATATTGCTCGAATAGGTATTAGTACGTGGTCTGGTAATGAGAGAATGATTCGTTTGGCTAAAAAATGTGGCATGATTGAAGAAGCGAGAATTCGGAAAGCAAGGATTGTTAATGATACTTATTTTGATTCGATTAAAATGGGAATACTTCGTGAAGAATGGGAATTAATACGAAAGCAATTACTCGATTATGCTTGATTGCTAACGTCTAACGATAAGAAGTCAGTAGTCTATTCGTAGACTACTGACTTCTATCATTCACTCAATGATTTGCAATTGTTTTTGGAACTTCGTAAGTGTCTCATAACCATCTTTTGTAATTAATACATCATCTTCTATCCTTACTCCACCGATATCTGACAGATAGATACCAGGTTCAATTGTAAATACCATTCCTTCTTTCAATTTTTCATCATTTACATGACTCATTGAAGGGAATTCGTGTACATTGATTCCCATCCCATGGCCAATACGATGTGGAAAGAAATTTCCATATCCAGCTTTTGTGATGATATTTCGAGCAATTGAATCTAGGTCGCCAATTCTGACTCCAGGCTTGCAAGCTTCTAAAGATGCTAACTCTGCTTTCAACACTATGTCATAGATTTTCCTTTGTTCCTCAGATATAGACTTGTAAACAAATGTTCTCGTAATATCAGAACAATACCCTTCAACAACGACACCCATATCAAAGAGGACAAAGTCACCTTCCTTAAGTTTACGATACCCTGGATTTCCATGAGGTTCTCCTGATTTTTCACCGAATAAAACCATTGTTGAAAAAGACATTTCTTGAATACCTTGTTTCTTCAATTCATATTCTATTGTTGCAAGCACTTCCATTTCTGTAATTCCCTCTTTTAAAGCATCAATCCCTACTTGTATACCATAATCCGCCATTTTTGCAGCTTTACGAATGCTCTCTATTTCTTTCTCATCTTTTATGACACGCATATTATTCAACTTCTCTTCAACTGATACAACCTTTGCATCTGAAAAAATTGATAGTAGTGATTGGCTACGGCCATAAGATAATACGGACTCTTCAAATGCAACTTTTTCTACAACTGTTACATCCCTTTTTTCAATTGCTTTTTTGATTAATTCCCATGGGTTTTCATGATCCGAATATCCAATAATTTCATGTTTCCACCCTGCATTCTTAGCTTGTGAAGACTCCATTCTAGGGACAATCATAAACGGTTCAGCATCTCTGAACATCAGCAAGCCGATAAGGCGTTCATGAGGGTCAGTGTGGAAATTTGTTAAGTAAAATATATTCTCTTTTGAATTAATAAAAGTTACATCAACATCCTGCTCTGTCATCCATTCTGATAATTGTTGTAAACGTTTCTGCATTTTCAACACTCCTTATATGTAGACTTTTTGGTTACACATTTTTAATTTCGAACAAAAATACATCATCTACTGCTTTTGATTCATGTTAATCCATGATTCTTCACATAAAATTATATACGAAAATTCAGTTAAAATTTCCTTTATATGCTTAAATAAACCCATTAATACTTTTTTGTATCATACATACACTAGAATACAAAGAATATAAGCACGAATAAATGTTTCGTTACAGCATACTCTGTGCCATTAAACAATTTAAATGTATAATAATTATAGCAATACTTAGAAAGGATGAATAAAGATGGGGATGCCACTAGAATTAATCACAATGATTGTAACAAATGGAAATGCTAAACGAGTTGAAGCAAATACGTTCGAGTTGACTAAGGAAGGCTATCGCTTATATCCAATTGATGTGCAATTAGAGGTGCGCAAATCAGAAGCAGGAGAAGCGTCTGGACAGGCAATTATCCGTAAGATTATGTGGGAGAATAATCAAACCACTTTAATTTATGATTTAACTAGCTTACATTCACCTAACTAAACAACCTACTTACATGTAGGTTGTTTTTTCTTTCCTTATATCCTCCCTCATTCCTGTCCATACTGTATGAGGACGAATATATAGTGGAGGAACAAAGATGGAAAATGATCGCATCAGTAATGTTTTACAAAGGTTTAATTTAATTCGATTATTCGGAATCATGATTATTCTTATATGTTTATTCGGTTATGGAATTCATCTGTTAGAACCAGAAGTTTTCCCTTCGATATTCGAAGGAATTTGGTGGGTTGTGATTACGGCCTCTACAGTAGGTTATGGAGATTATATTCCAGACTCAACAATAGGTAAAACGATTGCGATGCTCTTAATCTTATCTGGAGGTGCGTTCGTAACTTTCTACATGGCAACGATATCAGCCTCCACAGTCAACTTTCTCAATTCTTACAATGAGGGGGCTGCAACCTTTCGAGGAGAAAAACATGTCATTATTATTGGATGGAATCAGCGGGTTAAAAAAACGATCGACCAGATTATGAATATACAAAATTCAGCACAGTTTGTTTTAATTGATCATTCTTTAAAAAATAAACCTCTCACAATACGTAACGTTCATTTTGTTAAGGGTGATCCTACATGTGATAGTACTCTCCAACAAGCAAATATTACAGATGCCTCAGCAGTATTTATAACGGCTGATCAAAATAAAAATGAAAAAGAAGCTGATATGTCTTCAATCTTAACGTTACTTGCAATTAAGGGACTAAATCCACGTGTTCATAGCATTATAGAAATTTTAACACCAGAACAACTAGAAAATGCAAAACGGGCTGGAGCAGATGAAATTATTGAAACGAATACTCTTTCAAGCTTTGTTATGACAAATAGCTTCATTTCTCACGGCATGTCAGATACAGTGGTCACTATACTTGATCAGCTGAAAGGCAGTACATTAACATTCATCGAAGCTCAAGAACAATATATCGGGAAAACATTTCGGAATTGTAGCAACTTATTACTACAAGAAGAACGGCTTCTAATAGGTGTAAAACGTAACGGCGAATCACACATAAATCCGCCGTTAGATTTCACTATTGATAATAAAGATTGTTTATTAATCATTGAACATTAAACGGATAAAGCTTGCTCCAGCTCATCAACAAGACTTTTACCAACATTCACTAGATCTTTAGGAAATGTAGCATCAGGATCTTCTGGTTCAGAAAATTGATTAAAGGATGAATTAAAATTTCCTACATGTACGTTGTCATCTAAACCCCTTTGATATTTATGGGATAAAAGAAAAGGACGTTTCATCTTAACTGTACATCCATTGGAATCAAGTTGTCCATCTACTGCTTCAAAAGGCACTCGTAAAAATTGATATCCTACTTCATCATCAATCTTATAATCAAAGTAACCATGATCGTAATCCCAATTTCCTCCAATATCATATCCTATTGGTTTTAATTTTAATTCTAATTCAAAGAGGTTGAAACTCTTCCCTTCTATAGTTGACTTGATAGGGATCATAATGAGACACCACCTTTAAAATTTCTAACTTTAGCTTTCCCTATAAATGAAAAAACATGTCCGAGTTAATAAGTACTTAATTTCTGCATAAAAAGAAGCATCACCTTATACAAACGGTGATGCTTCTCGACTACTATAGTGTCAGTTGTATCTTTTTATTTTTTCAATCGTTGTTCAAGAATTTCTTTTTCTGCTTCAAACCCTGGTTTGCCTAACAATGCGAACATATTCTTTTTATATGCTTCTACACCCGGTTGGTCGAATGGGTTAACTCCTAATAAATATCCACTTAATGCACATGCCTTCTCAAAGAAATAAACGAGATAACCAAATGTATAAGCATCAAGCTTTGGTATGTGAATAACAAGGTTTGGAACTCCACCATCTGTATGAGCAAGCATCGTTCCTTCATACGCCTTCTTATTCACTTCATCAATCGTCTTACCTGCAAGATAATTTAATCCATCCAAATCTTGTTCGTCTTTCTCAATTGTTACTTCTACTCGAGGTGTCTCTACGTTTAACACCGTTTCAAATAAGTCACGGCGTCCTTCTTGAATATATTGACCTAAAGAATGTAAATCTGTTGAAAAATTCGCAGATGCAGGGAAGATTCCTTTACCATCTTTCCCATCGCTTTCACCATATAATTGTTTCCACCACTCACCAAAGTATTGAAGTGATGGCTCATAGTTCACAAGCATTTCAATCGATTTACCTTTGTTGTACAGTACATTACGCATTGCAGCATATTGATAAGCAGGATTCTCTTCAAGCTCTGAACTACTTAACTCTTCTGTAGCATCAGTTGCACCTTTCATCATAGCCTCGATATCAATTCCACTAGCTGCAATTGGAAGAAGACCTACCGCAGTCAATACGGAATAGCGACCGCCTACATCATCAGGGATAATGAAAGATTCATACCCTTCTTCATTTGCAAGTGTCTTCAGAGCGCCTCTTTCCTTATCAGTCGTTGCGTAAATTCGTTTACGTGCCTCTTCAACTCCATATTTCTCCTCTAAGTACTTGCGGAAAATACGGAATGCAATCGCTGGCTCTGTCGTTGTTCCAGATTTTGAAATAACATTAAGGGAAATATCCTTACCCTCAATTACATCAAATACATCTTGTAAATATGTAGAACTAATATGATTCCCAACAAAAATGACTTGTGGAGTATTACGTTTTTCTTTATCTAGAGTATTGTAAAAAGAATGATTTAACATTTCAAGAGCAGCTCTTGCTCCTAAATATGAACCACCAATACCAATTACAAGTAAAACATCTGAGTCCTTTTTAATTTTTTCTGCGGACTTTTGTATACGCACGAATTCCTCTTTATCATAGTTAACAGGTAGATCAACCCATCCTAAGAAGTCATTTCCTGGACCCGTCTTTTCATGAATTGCATGATGTGATACTTTCACAATATCACGTAAGTATGTAAGCTCATGCTCTTCTACAAAAGTAGAAACATTGGAGTAATCAAAACGTATGTGTGTCATCAATAAATCCCTCCATAAATTGAGTTTGCACTTTCACTTTACCTAAAGAAATTAACATAATCAAGAACGTTATAAAATGAAAACGTTGACATCTGATTTATTAATTTTTTATCTATCTAGACTCGTTATGCTATTCTATCAAACCTTTATTATTCTTATACATTAACGTACAGTAATTCGTCCCTTAATCCCCTCAAAAGGTAAGTACATTTCATCATATTGTTCTTTACATTCTGTTTGTTGCGAATAAACCATTTCTTGTGGAGCAAATGCTAAATAAAAATCATTCCCTACTTGTGTCACTAAGGCGTCCTTATTTTGTTGTCCACCACTTTGAAATGCTTCCTTATCGACTTTTTTGAGAGTGAATAACTCCTGTTTATTGTTAACCTGTTCACAAATATGGAACACAGAAAGCTGATCCTTAGTTTCGTTAATCTCATAATTTCCAGCCCAATTTTTTGGAGCTACGAAGCTTGCATCACCTAGAATAAATTGGTCAGATTGAATGTCAGAACCTTCTTTATTCATTGATTGATCAGAACATCCCGTCAACACAACTACAACCATTAAAACAATTAACCATAGCTTTTTCATAGAATCCCCTTCCTTAACTAATCTCAACCTTCCATTAGCAAAGCGCCCCACTTACCCTAATAAACGGTAAACGAAACCAATCAGGTGATGATAATCACTAAAACCAAAACTGTATGAATATGTTCATCGCTTGTCCTAACTAATCTGTGTTGACTGAATTTTTGAGAAAAATGTTTCACATCTTTTCACATACAATACATGGTCATAATTTCATATTTTATCGTATTTACGATAAAAAAAGTATGAACAAAATCGCACACTATAATTCCTCTTATATGTGGCATCATTAGTATTTATAATTTATTGGTATAATTTTCATTTAAACAAATAATGTAGTTAATCACTATTTATCGCAAATATAAATAAAAACACGCCAGAATGAACTGACGTGTTCTTACTTAAAGTGACATTTGTAAAATTGTTAAAACATCTTTCTTGTTCAGTTTCTTAAAGTTTCCAAATTCCCCATTTATCATAGCCTTATCAGCCATAATCTCTAATTGCGAATCATCAATCTCATAATCAGCAAGACGTTCTGGTGCTCCTATACTTAACCAGAACATTCGCAGCTTTTCGATCCCTTCAATAGCTACTTCACGATCATCTTTCCCTGTAGGGTCAACATCGAATACTCTAATAGCCAACTGTTTAAAACGTTGTATATTTTCATCTAATACGTGCATCATCCAATTCGGAAGAAGAATTGCTAAACCACCAGCATGTGGGATATCATACACTGCAGAAACAGCATGTTCAATATTGTGAGATGCCCAATCTCCACGTAAACCAACTTGTAGTGTATTATTTAGGGCAAGTGTTCCAGCGTATAAGATAGTTTCTCGATAATCATAGCTATCAAGATTGTCAACTAATTTCGGCGCTGTTTCAATAACTGTTCTTAATAATCCTTCACACATGCGGTCTGTTATTGGTGTATTCGGTGTATGATGAAAATATTGTTCAAACACGTGTGACATCATATCAACAATTCCATAAACTGTATGTTCTTTTGGGACGCTCATTGTATATGTTGGGTCCATAATTGAGAATTTAGGGAAAACATGAGGACTATTCCAACCATATTTTTCATTCGTTTCCCAATTTGTAATCACAGAATTTGGATTCATTTCCGAACCTGTTGCAGCTAATGTTAAGACTGTTCCGAATGGTAGGGCATCTGCTACTTTTACCTTCCTCGTCACAATATCCCATACATCGCCTTCATATTTTGCACCTGCAGCTATCGCCTTTGAGCAGTCAATTACACTCCCACCACCAACTGCAAGTATAAAATCAATCTTATCGTTCTTACACATTTCAATACCTTCGTATACTGTTGTTAAACGGGGATTAGATTCTACACCACTAAGTTCATAAATTTCAGCATCGATTTTCTTCAATTCATTCACAACATCATCATAAACACCATTGCGCTTAATGCTTCCACCACCATACACGAGTAAAACTTTCTTATCATAATGTTCAAGCTCAGTCGTTAACTGTTTCACTTGACCATCACCAAAAATAATCTTCGTTGGATTTTGATAAACAAAATTATTCATAATGATCCCTCCCACAATATTGCTTATTCTAATACATATCAACTTTTCCAAACTATTATCAGATAATGTAGAACGAGCTCTTTTTCACGAAATGTAATTTTTTCATATGCTCAACTCATTCATAATTATTTTGAAAAAAACTCCCATTTTTTTATTATGACTTAATTTAAATTCGGAAGTAAAGCAATTCACCTTCTCTCAGAAAGAAAAATTTTCATGAATAACTCTTGAATCGTTAGTAGAAAATATATATTGAAAGATGAAGAGAAGGAGGAAAGTAAAAATGAGTGGATTACAACGTACTGCTCTTACCCTTGTTATTATTGGTGCAATAAACTGGGGATTAATTGGTTTCTTTAGATTTGACTTAGTAGCAGCCATTTTTGGAGGTCAAACATCCGGATTAGCTCGTATCATATATGGTCTTGTTGGAATTAGCGGTTTATATTCATTAACATTACTTTTCAAACCAAGTTCTGAACTAGAACATGCACCAGAACCAAGTCGTTAACTATCATCATCATTTGTTTAATATTGAGAAGGTAACCTACAATTATTTATAAGGTTCCTTCTTTTTTTATGATCCACATAGCTTTAACAATAAACTTAAGATAAACATTACCTGCCTGATTACTTACAAATTCTAATAAAATCTTTCTTAAATAAAATAAAAACACGTTTTATGCAAATTGCAAAAAAACGTGTTTTTATCATTACTTCTTAAGAAGTTTTTTACGGTCAGAATCCTGCTCAATCCACTCTTCAAGCTTGTCTTTCAACGTGTTGAAGCCTGCTGGAGTTGCAGTATCTTCTACTTCTTGTTTTTTGTTATTCGTATTGTTTTGTCGTTTAGGACGACGTGGTTTTTCTTCTTGCTTAGGTGCTTCTTGAGTTGCACGAATAGATAGACTAATTTTGCCTGCATTTTCGTCAACAGAAAGAACCTTTACGTTTACTTCGTCACCTACTGAAAGGTGCTCACTAACATCCTTCACATAACCGTGCTTAATCTCTGAGATATGAACAAGACCTTGAGTCTCTTCATCTAATGCAACAAAAGCACCGTATGGTTGAATACCAGTAACTTTCCCTGTTAATACACTTCCGATTTCGTATTTTTCTGCCATAGGAAACACTCCCAAATTATCGTTTTTGCGCAATTTTAGATTATAGCACAATGTTTTAAATTTCGCAAAGAAATGACGAATTTTAGTTATATTTCATGAAAAATTGACTATAATAATACATTTAATGGAAAGTTAAGTAGCTAATTCCTTCACTGACTTGGTAGCCACGATACCTTCCAAATACCACCCTTATTTCTGCGCATTTGGAAATATACAGGTTCATCTCGACTTTGTAAAATTAATTTGATGACCTCTTCATCATTATCGAAACTTTCACTAACAATATCGACTATATCTTCGTTAATCTCTGACCATTTACTTTCTGGTACATGTTTACTTTCTTGTAAATACTCACTTTTTGAAGGTAAATAATAATTTTCATCATTAAAATATAACTCATAATTCACTTCCGAGTTATTAGTTTGTGCTGCATGAACGTATAAACGCATGACGTCTAACGCAGATAATCCTTTAAGAAGCTGTTCATCATATGAGGATGAGAACTTTTCATAAATTGAATTAAGCTCGGCACTAAGTGGAAATAACTTATGTTCTACATTACTATTTACCTTACTATTAAGGGGTACTTGTTGGCTTAAACCATTTATAACAAAAGATGTTGAGGCTTCTGAACGGTTGAATTGATGTTGTTCAAGAATTGAATAATACTCCTTAATCGTATGCAACGTCTGTTGGTTATCATAGGTGAGCATAAAACGTTGATAACTTTCTTTCACCTTATAGTTTAAACTGCCTGTCTCATCAAATACGGGCGAATTATCTACACCAAAGATATAATAGGTTAAAAATTTGTAGTAATATTCATGCAAGTCGGGACTCTTTTCAAATGTTGGATTCCATAACATAAAGTCTTCAAGCTGCACAATACGGTTTGAGAGCTCATTCCAGCTAACCGTTAAAGCACCGTCATTTAATATATCCATTTGTTGCATTATGGAAAAATAATCATTCATCTCAGTAGTTAAATGATCAAAGAGATTACGTTGCATCCAATTATAATCAACAACAATATCTATTTCTCCTTCTTCACTGTTAACAAACATCAAACCATTATCATGAACATATTGTGCATACTTTCTTACTTCTGAATTTTTAATTGAGTTAAAATTATTTAACCTCGGAACAAGCTTACCTATATAAATTTCTTCTAAAGCAGTTTCAAGTAAATTGTGTTGTTGCCAATAAAGAAGCAATTGCTCACTTACTTCTTCTTGTTTATCTATTATAGAAATGAGCTGCTTTTCACTTTCAAACCACTGTGAACCATTGCTTTTAAATTGCTCTAAATTATTAACTGGCATACTTAACTGAAAATCAAGGTAGTTTTTTGCGCCGGCTACGATACCCTCTGAGTTCTGCTTATCTCCTTGGTAAAGAAATTCTGCTTGATTGTAGAAAGTAAATACATTTGTCGTTACTTGCTCAATTGCCCGTTGCATACTGTTAATAGCTTCAATTTTTATATACTCCTCTTGTTTATGAGATTGTGCAATCTTCTCATTTATATACTGGTTAATTTTTTCTATAATTTCTTCCTTTTGTTGTCCTGATAATCTATCTGCATCTTGATCAGTCATAGGTTCCTGTAATGTTATAACAGGTTCATTTGCTTGTTGTGCGATAAAATATTGTGCAACCAAAATACATATAATAAAAAGAACGGCAATCCCACTTGAAATGTAAGGAATTCTAGAAAATCGCATTTTTTTATAACGCATCCGTTAGTATGTATTTCTCAAGTAAATGATCATCCATGATGCTCCCCTCCTTCTACTCGTTATTATTTCATTTTTAAGGATTAATTTCCTCTATTTGTTCAATCTCTTCGATACTCTCCCTTTTAAGTTTGACTATCTTTCTTCTGTTTTAAGACTTTTTCCGTACATAATCCCGTATGAAATCTTATATAGCCAAGTTCAAAATTTATTTTGAGAAAATTGATTTATAAATCGTACACTCTTCAAATACAACCTAAGTAATATCCTCAACTTCATGATAAGAATTACCCACTTGATAAGTAAAACGTTCAACAGTCCGATAATGCAGTTCGACAAGCTTTCTACATGCTTGCTGATTACCCTTCTTTGCAAGTTGAATCAATTCATCTTCAAGCATTTCCTTCACTCCCCCTAACCACATATTTAACGCATATTAAAGCTCATTTGTTTCAACAATAATAAGAAGCTTTTTCCTAGTTGACAATCTCATAATGAGTACGTATAGTTAGAAAAATCAATATCTAGAAACAACTTTGATGTCGTTGTTAATTTAAAGGAGTGTAAAGAATTATGGCAAGTCATGAACAATGGTCTTCTAAAATTGCCTTTATTCTTGCGGTAGCTGGTTCAGCCATTGGACTAGGTGCAATATGGAAATTCCCATATGTAGCAGGGATGAATGGTGGAGGTGTCTTCTTACTTCTTTTTCTAATTTTCACTATTTTTTTAGGGGCACCTATGTTACTTGCAGAGTTTGTAATTGGAAGAAGTACACAAAAGGACGCTGTTGAATCATATCGTGTAATTGCACCAAATGGTAAGTGGCATTATATCGGTTACCTTGGGGTAGCTACCTCATTTTTATTACTTTCATTTTATAGTGTTGTTGGTGGTTGGGTTATTTCTTATGCTATTCGCAGTTTTTCTGGGCAGCTAAATAATTTAACAAATGACGAATATGGCCAACTTTTTTCTACAATTATTTCTAATCCTACTGAAGCCTTACTGGCACAGTTTGCTTTTATAGTAATTACAATTTATATCGTCCAAAAAGGAGTAAGTAAAGGAATTGAAAAGGCAAGCAAATTTATGATGCCTGCATTGTTTATTCTTTTTATCATCCTCGTTATCCGCTCTCTAACACTCGATGGAGCTATGGATGGTGTTAAATTTCTTCTTCAACCTGATTTCTCTAAGCTTACAACTGATACTATAATTATGGCTCTTGGTCAATCATTTTTTGCATTGAGCGTTGGTATATCTGTAATCGTTACATATAGTTCATATTTACCTAAATCAGAAGATTTACCAAAATCTGTTGTATCAGTCGTTAGTTTAAACATTATTATTTCTATACTAGCTGGTTTAGCAATTTTCCCAGCAGTTTTTGCTCTTGGGTTTAACCCAAGTCAAGGACCAGAACTTATTTTTATCGTCTTCCCTGCAGTATTTGAGCAAATTGCTTTCGGAGGAGTATTCTTTGCTATATTCCTAATTCTATTATTATTTGCAACCTTAACATCTGCATTTTCTATTCTTGAAATTATAGTTGCTTCAATTGCTAAAGATGACATTAAAAAACGTAAAAAAACCGCTTGGATTTCAGGATTTCTTGTTTTCCTTGCAGGAGTCCCTTCAGCCCTTTCATTTGGTGTATTAAGCAATTTTAAGATTTTTGATATGGTATGGTTTGACTTAGCGGACTATTTGGTAAGTAATATACTACTACCATTCGGGGGTTTATTAATAGCTCTTTTTATTACAATTCGTATGTCAAAGAAAGATTTGTTTGATGAAATAAATCAGGGTGGAACAATGACAAAGACGTTGTTTTCAATCTGGTATAATTCAATTCGTTTCGTGATACCAATTGGTATTGTTATTATTTTCTTAAATTCAATTGGTATCATTTAAACAGAAAGAGCTTACCATTTTTAGGTAAGCTCTTTCTGTTTTTCACATGACTAAAGTCACTAACTTTCATTCACACTCTTAACTTCTGATTTCTCAAGACTCATCATAAAGCGCGACATTCGTTTAATTGCTTCTTGAAGCTGCTCAAGTGATGAGGCATACGAACACCTTAAGTGACCTTCTCCTCCCGCACCGAATACATTTCCAGGTACAACGGCAACTCGTTCTTCTTTCAAAAGCGCTTCCGCAAACTCTTCACTCGTTAAGCCAGTATGTTTAATAGATGGAAAGGCATAAAATGCTCCTCCTGGCATGTGACATTCCATACCTATTTCATTAAGTGATTTCACGAAATAATTTCTTCTACGTTTGTAATCCTTTCTCATCTTGTCTACATCTATGCGACCATTACGAAGTGCCTCAAGCGCTCCGTATTGAGCCATTGTAGGTGCACACATCATTGCATATTGGTGAACTTTCAACATTGCTTGTAAAATTTCTTTCGGTGCACAAGCATATCCTAAACGCCACCCTGTCATGGCAAACCCTTTCGAAAATCCATTAATTAAAATTGTCCGTTCAAACATCCCAGCTATAGATGAGAAACTACAATGAGGTTCGTCATAATTTAACTCAGAATAAATTTCATCCGAAATAACGACAAGATCATACTTTTCGACAATTTGTGCAATACCTGATAGCTCTTCCTTATTTAAAATTGATCCTGTTGGATTATTAGGACTGCAGATCATTATTGCCTTTGTACGCTCTGAAACAGCCTTTTCAATTTGTTCAGGCTGAAGCTTAAATTCCGTCTCACTTGTCGTAGCAACTGAAATTGGAACACCACCAGCTAAACTAACAAGTGATGCATATGATACAAAACCAGGCTCAACGATAATAACTTCATCACCCGGATCTACAATGGCGCGTAAAGAGAGGTCTAGTGCTTGAGATGCTCCAACAGTTACTAATATTTCATCTTTTGGATTGTAATTAACTTGGTAGGAGCTAGACAAATAATGAGAAATCTCCTCACGTAATTCAAGTAAACCTGCATTCGCTGTATATGCCGTAAATCCATCTTCTAGAGATTGAATGCTAGCCTCACATACAGACCATGGTGTTACAAAATCAGGTTCACCAACCCCTAGTGAGATAACACCTTCCATGCTTGCTGCCAAATCAAAAAAGCGCCGAATTCCACTAGGCTTCAATTGTTTGACAGTATTTGATAAATGCCTATGCGTCATGGTGACACCACAATTCTGTGGTCCTTATCTTTTTCTTCAAAGATTGTACCATCATGCTTATATTTCTTCATTATAAAATGAGTAGTAGTTGACAACACTGAATCAAGTGTGGATAACTTTTCCGAAACGAAACGTGAAACTTGATGAAGAGTCTCTCCTTCAATAATGACAGATAAGTCATATGCACCTGACATTAGATATACAGACTTCACTTCAGAGAATCGATAAATTCGTTCTGCAATGGCATCAAACCCAACTTCTCTCTTTGGAGTTACCTTAACATCAATCATCGCTGTTACACCTTGTTGTTTATCGACTTTATTCCAATTTACAATCGTAGCATATTTTAAAATAATTTGTTCATCTTCTAAATGTTTGATCATCTGATTAACATCTTCTTCTGTACTATCAAGCATTTTCGCTAAATCTGTAAGAGGTAGACGTCCATTCTTCTCAAGAATTTCTAACAATTCGAGTTCTTTTTCCCCCATTAGCGACCACGTTCCTTTCAATACAAATTAATTTTGGATATGAATAATGATTCATATCCAATTTGATTTTCTCACCATTATAGCAGATATTTAAATAAAGTTAGTGACATGTACATAATTTATTACTGCTAATTGACATAAGATCAGCTTAGATTACTTTCCTACTCCTTCCCAAAGAATATAGAAATAAGCTATATTTTGTTGAACGACAGATCGGTCACGAGCCTGAATACCACCTTTCATATAATAAATAGTTGTTGTTATTTCATTAATTAATTCACGTTCTACACTAAATTGTATGCGATTGACAACTAGTCTCCATGCAGTTGTCACATAATCAATATCGTTCTCAGCTTGAACCCAGTTTTCCTTTTTAATATCTGATTCTATTGACTGAACCGTTTCAAATAATTGATCATTTTCATGAAACGAATTTTTTAACCACTGACCACTTATCATTATACTTATGCTTACGACGAGAAAGACGATTGTGATACCAATAGTAATCATACGCTTCATTAATCAAACCTCAACTTTTACATAGTATTCTTAGATCTCTACATTTGCTCCTTCATCCAACTCATCCTCATATAAATCAATATATAACTGATTGTTCGGCAGCAACGCTGCATACGAAATGTTTTTTATATGACTTATTCCCTCTTTTGATAATTCATCTAACAACCAATATACATCCTTTCCTTTCTGTTGAAGGTTTTCTTGCTGAATCGTTCCATCATAAATAAGATCTGTGCTTAATCCACCTGTATTAACTCTCAAGTTCAAATCATTAGGTGTTAACTTACGATACTGCCCTTTTAATAAAACAGAAATCTTCCCGTTCGGTTCCATAACAGCATATTGAACATGAGTAAGATTAAATACCTCTTTCTGACGTAACAACACCATTAATTCATCCTTCGTAACACGCATCTTCTCCAAATTACTTTCTAATATTGCTCCGTCCTGCACAACTATTATTGGTTCTGAATCAATCGCTTTCGCAAGTGACCTGAATTTTATCCCCAGCAATTGAAGAACAAGGGCAATGACGATAAATGTCGTTAACCCAACCCAATGTACCCATGCTTTTGTGGATAAATCAGTAGCAAGCCCCGCTCCTATCGAGCCAATTGTAATACCATTAATATAATCAAAAAATGAAAGATTACCCATTTGCTGCTTACCGAGCAACCTCGCATAAATAAGTAATGAAAAAAATGTGATAAATGAACGTACAATTGCAACTAACGTTTCCTCCATCATTACATAATCACCCCAGCATCAATCCATCTATGTACTATTATTTGTAAAATTTAACTACACATACTGCTTGAACACATAAATAAAAAGAAAAAATATGTGTCTTACTGAATGATTATAGTAAAATTAAAATATAAAATTAGAATTGGTTATAACAATTGTAGGGAGGGCGTTGCTATTGCGTTATGAAACTTACATCTTAAAAGGAAACTTACTTAGCGAAGAAATGAATACTAAACTAAAATATTCCCTAAATGCTTGGGCAGAAGAAGGATTCTCTCTACATAGTATTACCCCACAAATAAATGAAGGTACGACTGAAGGGTATATTCTAATTCTCTCGAAAGAAGAAAATGAGAAACCAGAAGAACGCTAGGAATAATTGCTCCTAGCGTTCTAATTATTCTTTTAGTTTCATTAAATCAACTGATGAAATTACTATAAATTTATAGATCATTCCTTCAAAAGAAATTAAACGAGATTCTTATTTAAAGATAGGCAAACGTACAGTTATTGTCGTACCTTCACCTTCCACACTCTCGATCTTCCATTCTCCATGATGTTGATGAACAATTTTCTTTACAATGGCCATACCTAAGCCTGTTCCACCATGTTCTCTAGAACGAGCCTTGTCAACTCGATAAAAACGTTCACCGATACGTTCTAGCTTATCATGTGGAATGCCTACGCCGGTATCAATAATTTGCAATGTGCATTGCTCACTACCATTTTCTAAAGTTACGTGTATACTCCCCTCTCTAGGTGTATACCTTATCGCATTGTCTATCAAATTATATAACACCTGTGAAAGCCTATCTTCATCCCCCATTACAATAACATCTACATCCAAACCTTTGTGTAAGGTAAGTTGTTTCTCATTAAGCATATATTCAAACTTCACTAATGTTTCTTCAATTAATTGGGCAAATACTAACGGATTTTCTTGTAGTTCAATTGCATTATTATCTATTTTAGTTAATTCTAATAAGTCTTCCACTAACCTCTTCATGCGGTCAGCTTCATGATAAATAATTTCTAAATACTTCTGTTCTTGTTCCTTCGTTTGCACGAGGCCATCTAAGATTGCCCCACTATAACCTTTCAAATAACTAATAGGCGTGCGTAACTCATGTGAGACATTGCCTAGAAACTCTTTTCTTCGTTCATCTTCTTCCTTAACAGCATCAGCCATTTGGTTGAACGCAGCTCCTAATCGACCAATTTCATCAGTAGTTGATATGGGTACCTTCTCTTCAAATTGCCCTTGTGACATCTTATAAGCAATTCGTTCCATATCATGAAGTGGTTTTGTTAGTTTCAAGATAACTAGTCTTCCTACCAATAAGACAAGTGAAATGACGAACGTACTAATTCCAACAACTAATACTTTGGCTTCTTTAAAGATTTCATCTATCGTAACTAGTGGTAAGTATATATATAAGATGCCATTCAATCGTTCTTCGTCTAACAATGGTACGATTACACCCATAATACTTCTATTAAAATGTGGTTCATATCCAACTTTAGAAATCACTTGTCCTTGGATTAACATTCTACGTTCTTTCTCACCAATTATTGACTGATGTGCAACATCGAAAGGTAGACAAGCACTTAATTCTCTTGGGTTATTGACAACAAACACTTCAGCATTTGATACACGATTAAATAATTCAACTTTCTGTTTATATTGTTCCGTAACACTTCCACCTGTATATTCATTAGCAAGCTTTTTTCCTTCTTCTAATAATGATGTTTCAATTTGCTCAACATACAATTTTTCATAAAAAACATTCGTTATTGCAAATGAAAATATGACAGATACTCCTACTAATAGAAGCACTGTCATCCCTAGCTTCTGTGATAACGTGAAACTTTTAGGAACATATTTCATTTTATGTCACCTCAAATTTATACCCAATTCCCCAGACTGTTTGGACATATTCACTTGCTCCACGTAATTTTAAGCGCAATGTTTTTACATGTGTATCCACAGTTCGTGGACTACCAATATAATCATATCCCCATACATGTTCAAGCAGTTGCTCTCTCGTTAATGCTTGCCCACTATGTTCAATTAGAAATAATAACAATTCAAACTCCTTAAGTGTAAGAGTGATTGCTTTACCTCCTACTTTCACTTGACGACCTTTTTCATTTATTTCAATTAATCCATAAATTTGATGAGACTGCTCTTTCGGTGAGAGTGATACTCCTGATCGTCGTAAAACAGCCTCGATACGTGCTGTTAATTCTTCTGAACTAAATGGTTTTACAACGTAATCGTCTCCCCCTATCTTCAAGCCATGTACTCTGTCCCACTCATCTCCTCGGGCAGTTAAGAAAATAATCGGGATATTTGATGTTTCTCTTACTTTCATACAAAAATAAAATCCATCAATCTTTGGCATCATAATATCTAGTAAGACTAAGTCAACCTTTTCTTGTTCGACTAATTTTAAAGCTTGTTCTCCGTCCTCGGCCTCTATTATTTGAAATCCTTCTCTATTCAAGTAAATTTTCACTAAGTCTCTCATTCTTGCTTCATCATCTACAATTAGAATGACTCCCCGATTCATCGTGTTTCACCTTCTCGATACAATAGTTGGAACGGACCATCTCCCGTATCCATTCTTAAAACTTCTGTCATTGAATTTGAATCAATCACATAGATCTCATTACTATCGTAACTAGCAATATATAACATGTTTTCTATTGAAATAACTGTAAATGGGTTTGCTCCGACAGTGATTTCATTTAAGATTTCCTTTGTACTAATATCAATTTTTCTTAAAGTATTTGATCCATGACTCAACACGTATATCGAATCATCGATATATGAGAAAGCAATTGGCATCATTGGTGCTTTTATTTCTTCAATTACTTCTCCACTTCCTAAAGAAAGCACCGTTATTTCATCACGAATATCATTACCTAACCCATGTCCTCCAAACCACAATTCTTCTTCATCTTCTAATAAAATCATACCAGTTGCAGCGTGCTTTGCTGGCAAAACACGTGACACATTTTCTTTCAAAATATCTATTTCATAGATTTCTGGTGAATTTAAATGTAATACATACAAAAAGTGCGACTTACTTTCCTCAATTGCCATTGGAGATGAACCTGTTTTTATACGTGTTAGCTCTTCTCCCTCTAAATTAGTAATACGAACGACATTAGTCGGCTGATCAACAATATAAAAATGTTCTCCATCATTGGATAACTTAAAATCAACAATTCCTTCTCCAAGTTTCCATCGCTCAATTTGTTTTCCATTTTCCAAATCATAAACATAAGCAAATTCATGATCTTTACCATATGTTAACAACTTTTTCCCATCAGCAAATATCTCTGCTCCAGTTATCTCATATGGAAACTTCCAAACTGCCACTTCACGTTCACTTTCTATATCATAAAATGATAAGCTACTATCAAATAGATTTACGCTTATTAAGATTGAATGTTCTCGTTCTATAGGAGTATATTGATCATTTGCACATCCAATAAGTCCAACAATCATTCCAATTAATAAAAACCAAAAGCGCCACATTTATAAAATACCCTCCAGTGACTCATCGTTATTCCAATAGTATACTGTTTTTTTGTGTGAAAACTATGAAATCTGAATTAAAAATCACTCTTTTCCCCCTATATTCTTTCATTAAATGTAGACGGTTCGCATACAAAGAAAAAGAGTAACGCCAATGCATTACTCTTCATTAGATTTCTTCTGTTCTTTTGTTTTAATTTCCCCACACATAATTCGTTCTCCACCATCACCTGCTGGTTGAGTCATACCATCATCTGCACCATCATGAACAATAAGCGCTGTACCACCTTTTTTTAATAATGAATTCTTACCCTCTTTAAGAGTTACATCTCTTGCCAAAAGGTCGACCTTAACTTTGCCACTGCTATCCGCTTCGATATTAGGTAAGTCTCCAACATGCGGCCCCTTAGGATTTAATAGACCATGTTCCTTGTCTTCAGTATTATAGTGACCTCCAGCAGATTTGAAATCTGGACCTTCACACTTACCCTGCTCGTGAATATGGATACCATGCCAACCACTATCTAAACCACTTAAGTCTAACTCTATTTTGACACCATTCGCTTCTTCTTGTAGCTTAGCTTTCCCTGTTGGATCACCGTCTGGATTATACATTTCTACTTCCATTGAAGAAGGATTAGCATTGGCTTGCATGCAAGCTGTTAAAAAGAGAAGAACAATCATTATTTGAAAAAACTTCATCCAAATGAACCTCCATAATTCAACATCATAGTACCATTATTACCAACTCACCCTGTAACTATAAGCAACAACAGTTAGATGATCTTAAATCAATCGTTACAAATCAAAAAAAAGAACCGCACAAGTGGCGGTTCTTTAATAACTATATTAATTTGGTGAATTTGAAGTTGACTCTCGTTGAATTCCTTCAATTTCAAGTTGTTCTTCTAATTTTTTTGCTTGAGCTAATTGACGTCTTGAAATTCTTTTGAAAATAACAATGAACAGAACAGAAGCAACTACTACCAACAACAACATAAATATAGAAGGAATGTACTCTGTCTTATCTTCTGGAAAATACATATATTCAAACATATTTGCTTCCTCCTTTCAAATTAGAACTTAAGGAAGTTTCTTTCCTATTAAAAATAAGAAAAGGAACAGAATAAAAGACTACTCGTATTGTAACATAAACAAAACAGTCACTCACATTACATGATAAAAAAATACAAACCTATAACTCTTCTAACATTTGTTCTAGTAAATGCACCACTTGTTTAGAAGCATTCTCTAACCTTTTAAAACCTTCATGTATCTTTCTTAAATATGTTTCTAATTGAAAGCATAATGGTTACTTGTAAATTTATGCTATAATCACATCAGAATTATAGGTTACTTAACGAGATGATTATTATGGATCATGAATTAAATATTGGAGATTCAGTGACAGGTTTCTATAAAACAGGACAATATATCGGTATAATTACCGATGTTCGTCCACGGCATTATTTAGTTAAGACATTAGCCGTATTAAAACATCCTGAACAAGGAGATCTTCACAACCCACATGAAATTGATGTCCCACTATTCCATGAACGGAAAGCTCTATCTAAAGGTGAACAAGCAAACATGTTGAAACAACAAGTAAGAAGATATGAGGCAACAATTCCAACTTATGAAGATTCCCTTCGAAAAGCTATTAAGAAAAAAATTGAAAGTCTTCAAAAAGATGAAACAGCATGGGCTCAACAATCTATTAAAAACTTAAAACAATTACAGTCCGAATATTTCAACAAATAATTTTCGACAATGTTCTACTAAACTTACTATATCATCGTGTAAAAAATTCTAGTTAGATAATTTGTTCAAATTTTGTGAATTTATAGAGTTGCTGCTCGTTAGAAAACGAGCAGTTTTTTATTTGTAAATTGGTACACTGTAAAAAAATACATAGAGAAATTTCTAAATATTTCTCAAAAACTTCACTAACTCAACATCCATTTTATTGTAATTTTGGTACAATTTAATGTAGCGTGTAAGATTACTCATTGAAAGTTTTTATTTTGCCAAGGGGGTACTTAAATGAGAAGCCTTAACACAAAACTGATCTTATCGTTTTCTCTTATCTTATTGTTAGTCTGTGCTGTCCTCGGTTTTGCAGCGTATAATCAAGCATCAAGTGCACTTATTTCTGAAACAGAAATGGGGCTATTAAACAAAGCAGTTGATAGTTCAAAAATAATTGAAGAACGTTTAGAGAAAAAGATTTCTGAATTATCAATGTTAACAGCAACACCACAAATTCAAGGTATGAACTGGGATGAACAGAAAATCTTACTTGAAAAAGAAACCGCACGTTTGAATTACTTAGGACTTGCTGTAGTCTCATTAGATGGGATCGCACATTATACGGACGAAACCGAGCTAGACTTAAGTGATCGGAATTATATAAAGAAGGCACTCACAGGTGAAGCAAATATGTCTGATGTGTTAATAAGCCGCAAAACAAATACTCCTGTGATCATGATGGCGGTTCCTATTCAACATAATACTGATATTACAGGTGCACTTATCGCTCGCATTGATGGCTATTATTTAACTGAGATCATTAAAGACATTAAGTATGGCAAAAGTGATGATTCATTTATTATTAACAACGAAGGTACATTCATTGCCCATAAAAATAAAGACTTTGTTTTGAATCAAGTAAACCCTATCGAAGAATCACAAGAAAATAAAACACTTACTCCTCAAATTAAGATGCTAAAAATGATGACAAAAGGAGATATAGGAATTGAACATTATACTGACGACGGGGAAGAAAAAGTTACCGGATTCAGTCCTATTGATGGAACAAATTGGTCATTAGCAGTATCTACTTCTCAAGATGAATTTCTATCAGAACTCAATAAAATAAAATGGCTTACACTCATTACTTCCCTTATTATGCAAATCGTTGGCATGTTAATCGCCTTGTATATCTCTCAAAGTATCACAAAACCAGTTAAAGCTACTATTGGCGTTGGAGAAAAACTAGCTAGTGGTGATTTCACACATCACATTCCAACCCAATATACGCAACGCAAAGATGAAATAGGGAGCCTTGCTCGAGCTTTTGAGCGTATGAGTAATAGTATGAAACAGATGATTACTAAAGTACACGAGAGTGCTAATGAACTTGCAACATCAGCTGATAAGATGCGATATAGTATTAAACAAACGACAAATGCTGCAACAGATGTTACATCTGCTATACAAGAAGTAGCTGAAGGATCAGACATCCAAGTGCAAACATCTGAGGAAAGTGCTCGCGCAATGGAAGAAATGGCTATCGGTATTCAACGAATTGCAGAAACGGCTTCAACGATTAGTGATGAATCATTAAAAATGGACAATAGAGCACATAGTGGGCATGATGCAGTCAAACTGGTAATTTCTCAAATGCGTGAAATTGAAGATGGGACAAATGATGCTCGTGATGTCATTTATTCTTTAGAAAAAGACTCAAATAAAATCGGTCAAATTATTCAAATTATTACTGATATATCTGCACAAACTAACCTTCTTGCTCTCAACGCAGCAATCGAAGCTGCTAGAGCTGGTGAATCAGGACGAGGATTTGCAGTAGTAGCAGAAGAAATTCGCAAGTTAGCAGATCAGTCAGGTCAATCAGCAGCGAAAATTAGCAATTTAATTAATGAAATGCAAGCAAATACGTCTAATGCCGTAACTACTATGAATAGTAGTAAAGAAGATGTTGATAAAGGGATTGAAGCAGTCCATGCATTTGGTACTATGTTTAAAGAAATTCTCACATCCATTGAAAACATTGCAATTCAAATGGAAGACATGTCATCGATCTCTGAAGAAATGTCAGCGAGTACTGAGCAAGTATCAGCATCTGTTGAAGAAATGGCTTCAACGGCAAAAGAAGCATCTGCGAATACTCAAAATGTTGCAGCAGCCTCTCAGGAGCAACTAGCTGCTATAGATGAAATAAATGAAGCCTCAAGACATTTACGAGATTTATCTTCTGAACTCTCAGATATGGTTAATCAATTTAGTCTATAATACTAAAAGAGGAAGGGACATTAATCTATACAGAAAAGTCCCTTCCTCTTTTACATTTCTAATAATTTCAACACCATTTCTTGTTGCTTTCTCTCCTGTGCCATTAACGCTATTGAAACTTGATATAACATACTTGCTTTCGTATAATCCATCATCTCTTTTGCCATATCCGCATCACGAATTCGTGATTCTGCAGCTTGTAGATTCTCAGCTTGAGTCGCTAAATTCGATATAATATGCTCTAATCTATTAGAATACGCTCCAAGTGATGAACGCTGGCTTGACACTTGTTTAATCGCATCCTCAATGATATCAATTGCTTCACTTGCGTCTGTGTTAGTAAGAATTCCACCAGACCCAGCTTCTCTATCAACTTCTAGATCTGATAATTTCTTACTTGTACTGCCAATATGTTCGGGTGACATGTTACCAATTTCAATTGAAAGTGAACTTCCTGCATTGGCTCCAATTTGCAAATGAATTGCGCCACTTCCAGTTCTATCAACATTTAATAAGCTCATCGTATTAAACTCGGTATCTCCTGCTATATCACGAATACCAGCAATTAATTGATTTAACTCATCTTGTAAAGCTTGCCTATCTTCAGGTGAATTTGTATCATTTGCTGCTTGAACAGCTAATTCACGCATACGTTGTAAAATAGAATGAGTTTCTGAAAGTGCACCTTCTGCTGTTTGAATCATTGAAATACCATCTTGTGCATTACGTTGAGCTTGGTTTAGGCCTCGTATTTGTGCTCTCATCTTTTCTGAAATAGCTAACCCTGCAGGATCATCTGCCGCACGATTTATCCTTAATCCTGTTGATAATCTCTCCATTGAACGTTGCATCGTTAAAGAGTGTTGCTGCATATGCCGATAAATAGTTAAGGCAGACCCTGATGAAATAAAGTTCATTTAATGGCCTCCTCTATAAATAACTAACAATATTTTCCAAAATTTTATAAGTCTAAGTTTATGTAATACATTACATTTTTTATAAAATTTTACATTTTAATTTAGTATTCAGCTAGCATTGCCATCTTGGAAGCTATTTTGTACTCTATTTAAATCATTTAAATAGCTCTTTCTATTATTATCGGCTTATCGTAAAAAATTTCAAACCAAAAGTTAAGGAAACGAGTGAAATGTGATGCGTTTAGTCACTGGAATTGCAGTAAATCTATTATTGTTATTTATTTTTTACTTTGTATTTTTATTCTTTTACGTAGAATGGAAAAATAGTGAACCAATTACAACTTATCTAGATAAACAACTAGTTCTAAACGATATTAACTTAAAACAAAACAGCGTTATTGTAGACATGGATGGTCACGTTTTTTCAGAGATATACAATGGAGAGGATCGTTCATTCATTCGTTTCAACGAGCTACCAGAACAGATAAAACTAGCTTTTATCGCTGCTGAAGACAAGCAATTTTATACTCACAAAGGGTTTGATGTTTCTGCCATACTTCGCGCAGCCATTACAAATGGACAAATGGACTCAATTGAACAAGGTGGTAGCACAATTACCCAACAACTTGTTCGAAACCTCTACTTATCACAAGAACAAACGTATAAACGAAAAATCACTGAACTTCTTTACGCATATCAAATAGAGAAGAACATTACAAAAAATGAGATATTAGAGTTATATATCAATGCTATCTATTTTGGAAACAACCGTTATGGCATTGTATCTGCTAGTCGCGCTTATTTCAACAAACCTGTTAATAAACTAACATTAGCTGAATCAGCATTTTTAGCAGCAATACCAAACAATCCAACTTATTATAATCCTCTTAACTACTTTGAACATACGAAAGAACGACAACAATGGATTTTAAGAAAAATGTTAGAAGAAGAGATGATTACAGAAGTAGAATATACTATCGCTTTGCAACAACAGATTCAGCTTAATTACGGTAATAAAATTGATTTATACCATGATTATTCTACATATGTGTTACATGAATTAAAGGAGCTAGTCGCACAATCAGACGGATACACTTTAATTGATGGGAAAATAGAAAAAACAGAGGAACAAATATTTCAATCACAAATTGAAACTCGTGTTAAGGAGTTACTAGAAAGTGGCGTTCGAATCGAAACAAACTTAAATCCCATCATCCAAGACCAATTAAAAAGATCTATTAATAAATACCTTGAAGATACACCACTTGAAGGAGCAATTGTCACCATTGACAATCATACACAACAAATTGTTGGTCTTATAGGTGGGAAAGATTACAAAAACTTTGAATTCCATCGTGCATTTCAAGCATTTCGTCAGCCTGGTTCTTCCATTAAACCGTTACTCGTATACGCTCCTTATTTAAATGAAACAAACGCTTCGATTAATAGCGTAATTGATGCAAGGAAATTTTGCTTAAACGAATATTGCCCGAAAAATTACGGTAAAGCAACCTATGGAATAACATCATTAAAAAGCGCCTTTAGTAATTCGTATAATACAACAGCTGTTCGATTACTTTATAAAATTGGTGTGGAGAAAGGATTCTCCTATATTGAAAAATTTAATTTTGATAAACTTGTTTCTTCCGATCACAGACTACCAGCAGCAGTAGGTGGATTTACAAATGGTATGAGTCCACTAGAGATGACAGATGCTTATACAACCTTCACACACAATGGGGCATATCAACCTGCACGAGCGATAAAACGAGTGCTTAATGCTGACGGTAAGGTACTATTTGAATGGAATGATCAAGCTGTACAAGTATGGTCAGAAGAAACTAACGAAAAAATGCGTGAGATGCTTACATCAGTCGTTAAGAATGGAACTGCTAAAGCAACCTATTTCCCTACTAGTTATATAGGTGGGAAAACAGGTACTACAAATGATTATAAAGACTTTTGGTATATTGGATTAACAAACAAATATACGACAGGTGTGTGGGTTGGAAAAGATACGCCTACCAACTTAGAAAAGTACTATCATCAACTGCCACACCAAAAAATTTGGAAAGAAGCCATGCAAGTAATAACCAAATAAATTTAATAATAGTAGCTATGTATACATCAAATAAATATGTTGTTCAAAACTACACTTAGTTAATAATTACTTTTCACCAACCAATCAATCCACTTTTTTCACTACCAATAATTATATAAGGAGAATACGAATGAATACTTTATCAAAATCAATACCTACTAATGTGAAACATGACATGCTCAATTCAATTAAATCGTACTTTTTAAATGAACGTGACGAAGAACTAGGAGACTTAGCAGCAATGATGATTCTTGATTTCTTCTCAGAAGAAATCGCCCCACACTTTTATAACCTTGGTATAACGGATGCCCACCAATACATGAGTGAAAAACTTGAAGATATATTTGAGATTCAACGATAGTTAAAGAGAGCCATTTTTCAAACGGCTCTCTTTAATTCAAGTTATATTATTAAACTTCTAGTTAAAATCACAACATTCACTATTATACTCTAACTGATTGTCCCTATAATGATTCGGCTGCGAAGTGGTCCTTTAACTTTTCACGTAAAGCTCTTTTCAAAAACTTCCCAACTGATGTTTTTGGAATTTCCTCCATGAAAACAACGTCATCAGGTAACCACCACTTCGCAAACATTGGTGTGATAAATGATAGTAAATCTTCTTTTGTTACATTATCTTTATATGAATCTTTTAAAACGACACATGCTACAGGACGCTCTTGCCACTCTGCATGAGGTACTGCAACAACACTAGCCTCAAAAACAGCTTCATGTGCCATAAGAGCATTCTCTAGGTCAACAGATGAAATCCATTCACCACCGCTCTTAATCAAATCCTTTGTACGATCTAATATTTTTATAACACCTTCTTCATCGATCGTAACAACATCCCCCGTATGCAACCAACCGTCTTGGAACGCTTCTTTCGTCCGCTCATCCTTATAATACTCATCAGCAATCCATGGTCCTTTAATTAACAATTCACCCATGCTCTTACCATCCCATTCAACTTCACCTTGACCATCGATAACCTTGAATTCTAAACCCGGTACTAAAATACCTTGTTTTGCACGTTCATCCAACTTATCTTCTTGAGATAGATCCATTTGATAGCTTTTTAATCTTGAAAATGTCGCAAGTGGGCTTGTTTCAGTCATACCATATGCATGCAAAAACGAGATATTATATTTCTGTTCAAACGTCTGAATCATGCCTCTTGGTGCTGCTGAACCACCACATAAGATAGCATTCAAGCTACTTGTATCATAATTTCCTTCTTCCCATTCCTTTAATAAAGCGAGACAGATCGTTGGAACACCACCTGTTTTCGTTACCTTTTCTTCTTCAATTAGTTGAGCCAATATTTTAGGAGTGAAACGTGGTCCTGGCATAACTTGAGTACTCCCAAACCAAGTCGCGGCAAACGGAAGCCCCCAAGCATTAGCATGGAACATCGGTACAATTGGCATAACTCGATCATTTTCAGATACTCCTACTGTATCTGCTAATCCAAGTGCGTAACTATGTAACACAATTCCACGATGCGAATAGACAACACCTTTTGGATTGCCCGTTGTTGCTGACGTATAACACATTCCTGCAGGAGCATTTTCATCAATATCTTTTACAAATTGATATGCTTCATCTCCTGTTTGAAGTAGCTTTTCATACGAATAAACAGGTTCTAACGTTGTTTCTGGCAGTTCCTCCTTATCTGTCATAATAACGAAAGCTTCAACAGACTTTAAATGATCTTTAATTAACTCGACTAACGGAAGTATATCTTCATCAATAAAAAGCACTTTATCTTCAGCATGATTAATGATATAAACGATATGTTCTGGAGAAAGACGAATATTAATTGTATGCAATACTGCTCCCATACCAGGTGCAGCAAAATATACCTCCAAGTGACGATTGTGGTTCCATGCTAATGTTCCAACACGGTCCTCACGCTGAATTCCAATTTTCTCAAGGGCACTAGACAGTTGACGTGTACGTTTTCCAATCTCTGCATATGTGTGACGCACTATACCTGATGGCATTGGTGATATAACTTCTTTTTTCGGAAAAAATTTTTCAGCATGTTCCAAAAGTGAGCTCACTAACAACTGGACATTCATCATTTTACATTTCTCCCATCTTATTAAAGATTCATCACAAGGCAACTGGCGAAAAGACTACACATTATCATCTAGTATGTTAAGAAAATCAAGGTGTTTACTATTGATTTATATTATAGATGTTAGAAATAACTCTAACACCTGTACTAACTAAAGGCGTTCAATAATTGTGGCGTTTGCCATTCCATGTCCTTCACACATCGTCTGTAACCCATACCTACCACCTGTTCGTTCCAGCTCATTCATCATCGTAATCATTAAGCGTGCACCGCTTGCTCCTAGTGGATGTCCGAGTGCAATTGCTCCTCCATTTGGATTCAGCTTTTTTGGATCTGCTCCTGTCTCCTTCAACCATGCAAGTGGGACAGATGCAAAGGCCTCGTTCACTTCAAAAACATCAATTTCATCAATTGAAAGATTTGCTTTCTCTAGCACTTTCTTTGTTGCAGGAATTGGACCTGTTAACATGAGCGTTGGATCTGAACCAACTACTACTCGTGTATGAATTTTAAAGCGTGGTTTTAAACCAAGCTCTTCTGCTTTATCACGGGACATGATTAACAATGCACCTGCTCCATCGCTAATTTGACTTGCATTACCAGCATGAATCACACCATTTTCTTGAAATGCAGGATTAAGACCTGCCAATGCTTCAAGTGATGTCCCTTTTCGAGGTCCCTCATCATTCTTCATCGTTACCATTGCCTGATCTTCTAACGTTACTTCAAGTTGCATAATTTCACGCTCGAATCGTCCTTCAGAAATTGCTTTTAAAGCCTTTTCATGACTTTCAACAGCAAATTGATCAAGCTCACCTCTTGTAAAACCCCACTTTTCAGCTATTCTTTCTGCTGAAATTCCTTGATGAATCATTTCATACTTTTCTTTCAAATTATCACTTAATGGGGCTCCTTGATAATTTGATCCAATTGGTATACGTGACATACTCTCAACACCCGCTGCAACTACGATATCCATATCACCACTTAAAATTGCTTGTGCGGCAAAATGTATTGCCTGTTGACTAGAACCGCATTGACGGTCAAGCGTTACACCTGGAACTTCGATTGGATATCCTGCAATTAACGCTGCTACTCGCGCGATATCACCTGCTTGCTCTCCGACTTGACTGACGCACCCCATTATTACATCTTCTACTAAATCTGCAGAAATCCCCGCACGGTTGACGACTTCAGCTAATACAATTGCCGCTAAATCATCTGGTCGCATATCCTTTAATAATCCTTTTCGTCTACCTGTTGGTGTACGTACAGCTTCAACAATCACTGCTTCTCTCATTATTTAATCCCCCTGTTTCATAGACCTAAGTTTTTCGCTATAATGACTTTCATGATTTCATTTGTTCCAGCATAAATCCCTGTAACTGGTATATCTCGGTAACGTCTTGCAATCTTATATTCTTCCATATAGCCGTATCCACCGTGTAATTGCATACATTCCGTTGCTACCTTCTTAGCTGTTTCAGTAAGGCGCCACTTTGCCATCGATACTTTTGTTACCACATCGTTACCCGCAATATGTTCAACGATTAATTGATCGAGAAACGCACGTCCCATTGCAATCTCAGTTGCCATTTCTGCAATCTTAAACTGTGTATGTTGGAACTTACTAATTGGTTGACCAAATGCTTCACGACTTTTCACATAATCAATTGTCATCTGTAACATCTCTTCTGCAGCAACTTGACCTGCAATTGCAACGAGAAGTCGTTCTTGTTGTAACTTATTCATCAAATAAAAGAAACCTTTACCTTCTTTGCCAATTATGTTAGCCTTCGGAACTCGACAATCCTCAAAAATTAATTCTGTTGTATCTTGTGCATGAAGACCTACCTTATCGAGTTTACGTCCTCGTGAAAAACCAGGTGAATCTCGTTCAACAGCAATCAAACTAATTCCTCTATGCTTGGGCTTGGCATTAGGGTCTGTAACACACGCAACAATGATTAAATCTGATTGGAGACCATTGGTTATGAATGTCTTTTGACCATTGATAATATAATCATCACCATCTTTGATAGCCGTTGTTTTTATGTTTGCAAGATCAGAGCCTGTTCCTGGTTCTGTCATTGCGATTGCAGTGATTAATTGTCCTGATATACAGGAGGGCAACCACTTATTCTTTTGTTCTTCTGTCCCATATGCAGTGATGTATGGCACAACAATATCATTATGAAGACCAATTCCAATAAGGCTAGATCCTACTTTCTCTAGTTCCTCATTAATTACAACTGAAAAAGACCAATCAACCCCAAGACCTCCATATGCTTCATCTACATCTGGACAAAGAAAACCATTTTGCCCCATCTTGTCCCAAAAAGAACGTGGGATCATTCGTTCTTTCTCCCACTGGTCATAATATGGATATGCTTCCTTCTCTAGAAACTTACGAAATGATTTACGAAAAATTTCATGTTCTTCCTTCAAATAAGGATGTCTTTGCATACGTTCCCCCCTAAATTTGTCGAAAACGCTTACATTTTTTTTATGATTCAATCTTTTTAAATTGATTACGAAGCTTATATTTTAAGGTTTTCCCTGATGCATTTCGTGGTAATTGCTCCATCATCATTACTTTTTTCGGAATCTTATATCCTGCTAACTTTTCTCTACAAAAATCGAGAAGTTCTTGCTCATTTATAATTTCACCCTTTTTAGGAACAACAATTGCTGTTACAATCTCTCCCCAAATTTCATGAGGTGTACCAACTACTGCTACTTCTAAAACTTGTGGATGCTCATACATCACTTGCTCTACCTCAATCGAGTAGATATTTTCCCCACCAGAAATAATCATATCTTTCTTACGGTCAACAAGTGTGATATGGCCTTCTTCATCAACCTTAGCCAAATCTCCAGTGTAGAGCCAACCTTCGCGTATTGCCTGTTTTGTTTCTTCTGGCTTATTATAATATCCCTTCATGATTGTTTCTCCACGGAGTAGAAACTCTCCTACCTCTCCTACCTCCACATCTTGACCTAACTCATTAACAACCCTTGCTTCAGTAAGAAAAAATGGCTTACCGCCTTTGCCGATATGATTCTTATGACCTTCAGGACCTAAACCAATTCCACCCGGTCCTGCCTCCGTTAATCCACATAAGTTGAAGAAACGATCTGTTTCAAATAACTGCATGCTTTGACGCACAATCTCTGGAGCCATTGGAGCTGCACCATATCCACAACGAACAATAGAAGATACATCATAATCATCTACATTTGGAACTTGTAATAAGAAATTATACATTGCTGGTACACCAAAAAAGTGTGTGATTTTGTATTTCTCAATTGCTTCTAATGTTGTTTCAGGACGAAACTCTCGATGTATGACATGTGAAGCACCTAATATAACACCTGTTACGAGAAAAAGATTCAACTGAGCTGAATGAAACAAAGGGGCAATGTGTAAAAATCGGTCATCTTTATTAATGCCCATGCTTGTGATCATCGTTAAATTTACATTAAAGATACGTCTATGATCAAAAAGTGCACCTTTAGGTCTACCAGTTGTACCAGACGTATAAAGAATTTCAAGATCATCTGTTTCTAGAACATGGACTTCTGGATCTTGATCATTTGTAGAAAGGACATAATGATACGCAAGATGTCGGTCATTTTCTGGCTCACCAATTGTAATAATTGAACGAACATTTGTATTTTCTGTTGCCTTTGGAAATAACTCCTCAAATTCATTATCACAAATTACTAATACACTCTCTGATTGTTGAAGAATGTAATTCACTTCGATAGCTGTAAGACGAAAGTTAACAGGTACAACAACAGCTCCAATTTTCGCAGCAGCAAAATAGGAAAAAACAAAGAAATCGGAATTCTTCATCATCAAGGCTACCTTATCGCCCTTTTGAATGTCTAAATTCAAAAGACCGTTAGCTAAGCGATTAACTTGCTTATTGAAATCACAATAATTATAATTTCGATCTTCACACGTAATGGCTAACTTAGACGGATTATTACGTGCAGTTTGTTCTAATAATGAACCAATATCCAACTTACAAACCCCTCTCTATATAAAAAAATTATTATTTCTTCTTTATTTCAATGCAAGTATTATGCCAATTTTCAGTTATTTTAACATTACAGTTTGCCTTCACTCAAAAAATTATGTTGTCTAAAATGCATACATTAATAAACAACAACGTACGTTATATGGACACCGTACTTATAATCCATATTTCTTAAGCTTTTCATATAAACCAGACCGGCTAATTCCTAACAATTTTGCTGCTTTTGATTTATTGTCATCAGCTTCTGCTAACGCAATCTTAATTGCTGATAGCTCTGCACTTTCTGCAAGTGCAAGTTTCGGTTCTTTATTTTCTGGAACTACATGTACTTTCTCAATCATATAATCTGGCAAGTCTTCAATTTGGATCTTTCCAAATTCAGAAAATGTCATGGCACGTTCTAGAACATTTCTTAACTCCCGTATATTTCCTGGCCATTCATAACACATTAACAATCTCTTTGCATGATCATCAATACCCGTAATACTCGTTCCTATCAGACGATTTAACTCTTTCATTATAGTATTAATTAATATCTCAACATCAGCTATACGCTTTCGTAATGGAGGAATTTGAAGTGAGATTACATTTAAACGATAGTATAAGTCCTCTCGAAATTCACCATTCCTCACCATCTCTTCAAGGGAGCGATTCGTTGCAGCTATGATTCTTACATCAACATGAACTCGTTCTGTACTTCCTACACGATAAAATTCTCCCTCTTGTAACACTCTTAATAACTTTGCTTGTAGAGATAATGACATATCTCCAATCTCATCCAAAAATAACGTTCCACCATTAGCCATATCGAATTTCCCAAACGTACGCTTTTGTCGTGCACCGGTAAAAGCTCCTGCTTCATACCCAAAAAACTCTGATTCTAGTAAATGCTCTGGAATTGCAGCGCAGTTGACAATAACAAAGTTTTCATCTTTTCGTGTACTACTATTGTGAATAGCATGTGCAAAGAGTTCTTTTCCAGTACCGCTTTCACCTCTAATTAAAACTGTAGAACGACCTTTTGCTGCCTTAGCAGCGCTCTTCTTCAACTTTTTCGTATATGGGTCTTGTGTAATAATTTCATCCCAAGAAAAACGGGCTGTCTCTGCTTGCTTAACATTATTAGATTGCGAACGTTCAAGCTTCTTAAATAATGCATTTACTTCGTTTAATTGACGAAAGGTTATTTTACCTAAAACACCAATCACTTCTTCACCTTGAAGAACAGGAATGCGATTCACAATATATTTAATCCCATTTATCTCCATGAAATCACTTAAATCTGCCTCTCCACTCTTCAATACCACTGTTAAATTTAACTGAGGAAACACTTCTTCAACATTTTTTCCAAGAATGTCTTCCTTAACTACATTAAACAACTTAAGCAGTGGAGGACTCACCATCGTAATTTTCTTCTTCTGATCGATCATAAGAATCCCATCATATGCATGGTCGATAGCTGTTTCAAGTGTACTATGTAGATTTTTTACCGTTTCTAACTCCTGAGCAATCATTTCAACTTCTGATCTGTCTTGAAAGAGAGCTATAACACCTTTTTTTCCTTGTACAGTTCGATAATGTGATAGCCGCAATATAAACTGTTCTTCCCTAATTTTTATATCTTTCATATGTGCCTTTGATGTATCAATTTTCTCAAATATCTTTGTAAACTCATATCCAAGCATATCTTCCTTATGCAGACCAACCATTTCACTTATTCGGTCGTTTACATAGACAATTTGATTCGCTCCATCTGCCATCACTGCACCAAGATGGGAAGTGTTCATGATTGTTTCAATCTGTTCTTTGAGAGAATTCGTTTCATTCAATAATGCTGTTACCATATCTGTCTTAGTAAATAAACCAATTACTTTATCTGCTTCATTTATAACAACACCTGTACCAACCTTACTGCCTCTAACAATTTTCTCAACAACCTCATACGGTGTATGTAATGGCATTACAGCCACATTTCTTTTCAAATAGTGACCAACTTCTTCTGTTAAGGACACTCCATCTAAAATCGCTTCATATAATTCACTTCTCGTAAAAACACCTGCTAAGTAACCGTCACCACCAATAACTGGAATGACATTCCATTTTCTTTCCTTCATAATTTTTATTACCTCAGCAAGACTTGTCCGTTCATCAACTGTTCGCTCTACCGCTGTCATTATATCTTGTAATAAGAGCAATAGATCACCTTCTTACGTATTATTATGTTCCTATTATAGCGCATAACAATCGACTTTTAGTAATTAATGTAAATTAATCGATTGATTTATGAATAATGAACATGTTGTATAAACCATAAGACTGGAATATAGTTTGCAATACGAGAAGTTTGTCCCAAATCCCTGCTTAAATTATGAATTAATTAAATAATTGCATAAAAAACTAATACTCATTACGGAGAACAACAGTCACCATAATGAGCATTTAAAATCATTCTTAAAAAAACCACATTTAACTTGTTAACATCTACTGTGGATAGAACATTTCATTAACTTCCCATGATTCAACAATATTATGAGCCACACTTGGATGGCAACCCATCCCAATTAAATAAGCTATAGCTGCTACTTCTCTTAATGCGTGAATATACGATGTCTTCTTCGCTTCATGTAATCCATATTGCACCCACGGTTCTACTGCTGATAAAACTGTCTGTTTTAATTGATAATGATGCTGATTCATTTGATAAGGGTAGTGCATTTCTTTCTCCCTCCTAGATGTTATTCTGACAAAGACAAGTGAAACCATCTTCTTATACACAAATTATCCTATGTATGGACGCTTGCCTATGTTCTCTTGAATTTCTTTTCATCAACTAAACTGACATTGGACTATCAACACTTAATTAAGTGATATTCTTAGGAGTTGTAGGACTTGATACATTACTAATATCGTTTTTTATTTTCTTATACACAATTACTTTTTCCTTAATACGATTAGGCTTACTTTTAAATATCAAAAGAGTACTGCACAATATCGGTTGCTAAATATTAGTTTTACCCAAAAGAAAAACACCTCCGAATAAGTACTTTTATTAAGTCCATCATTTCGAAGGTGTTTTATATTAGATTGTCTATTTAGGTAAATATACGTTCAAATCAATCACGATTATTTTTAGTTAGAACCATTATCTACGATAACATTAGGGATTTCACCCTTTTCAGCCCAAAGTAAATCAAAGAATTTATCCTCTCTTGCATCAACGTTTATATGAACATCTATATAAGTTTGGTGTACAAATAAAAGAGAGTTAATATCTTCATACGATGTTAGTTCTTCGCCTGTCTCCATGTTATAGATTTTATCAGTATTCACGTCAATTTTGATCGTTAATAATTTATTGACATACTCTCCTGTTTCAGCATTGTAGAAGAAACCAAGTCCAGTCTTATCATCGATGTAATCGAAATTATTTTCTACGTACGCGAGTTCTTGCATTAAATCACTAAATGCTGTTGATGATTTTAAATCTTTGTTCATGTCAATCTCTGCTAATTGTTTGTTTATTTCTAGAATTTGCGTCATTTCTTTCGATTGCTGTTGAATTTCTTGTGAAGCAACCTCCGTTGCAACATTCGCCTCAACCATGCCTGCCAACCCTAAACTTGATGCTAATAATCCTCCTGCAAGCCCAAAAGCTAATACTTTTTTCATAGTAAATCGTCTCCTTCTTTGATGTATAGTTTTTTTGTTGCTCAAATAATATGATAGATGGAAATACTTAAGAAACTTTAAAGAAAAACTAAATGTTGATTAAAGAAAACCTTAACGATAAAGGCATGCATTTAATATAGAAGAAAACAATATATATTAATCATTCATCATACCAGCTACAACTTCCACATAATAATACGCCCACATATCACACTGTAAGAAGATTAACCAAACTCTTCTTCACAAATTAATTCTGTGTTATTCGATTTGATTTTTTTCCAAAACGTCAAAAAAGTCTTGACTTAATAGCCAAAACCCTTTTGAAAGAACTGAAGTCAAAATAACTCAATATCTTCACTTATCTTCTTTTAGATATTTTTCATACTTCTTTACATACCAATTTTCTTCCTCTATTAACCAATTTTCATCAAAAGGTAAATTTTTCGTTTCTTCGATTAATCTATAATAAGCTTGGCTTTCAAGAAGTTCCTCTACAGAATTATATCCATTTAAATGATTTGCTGCTAGTTTCTCGATTGCTTCTTCATAAGTTTGCCCACGAGATGGGAATTCTTCATTTTGATATCTAGTTGCATAGTATAGGTCACCGTAAAGTTCTAATCCTACTTCCTCAAAAGTTTTTCCTGTTGTGTCAATGCTATAATCAGTTAAATACAATTTTCTATATAACATCACCCAAGGGTCTCCTGCTATGTTGTATTTGTCTTGGTCTGCAATTATTTTATCTGCTTTAATTTTTGCCTGTTTTAGTTCACTCTCTGATGCTGTTGATGGATCACCAACCAAACTCAATGCATAAGGACCGTATTTAGCATATAAATCTTTATCTGCTACTACCCATTCGTCATTGAAACCATCACCTTCTACTTTAAATTTCATACCGTCAGACACATCCATGCTGTTTATCACTGCGAGTGAATCTGTCATCAAGTCAATGAAATTGTAATCCTTATATTGAATTTGATCAAAATCATCATAAGTTTTTGCCTTTACAATCGTATTTGCCTTTACATTAGTTTTTGTTGAAGGCAAATTAGATGATACAATCTCTACTCGTTTTGCACTTCCATTCCATTTCACTTCAGATCCTAATGCTTCACTTACGAATCGAAGTGGAACATATGTTGAACCTTGAAAAATTTCTCCAGGTTGAGAAAGTTTAACTGATGCTCCATTCACCTTAGCTGTCTGTTGTCCAATAATTAATTTAATGTCTTCTTCGTCTTTCTTTGCATACACTGTTTTCGTCTTACTATCCCATTCTACTTCAGCACCCAAAGCAGTAAATATACCTCTTAATGGAACAACTACACTACCGTTTATCATTAATGGAGATTGTTCAAATTGTTGTTTAGTTTGATTAATCGTGACTGTTATTCCCTTTTCCGCAGCAGAGACTTTAACAGCTTCATTACTCTCTCCAATTAACAAACTGCTTGATATTATTCCTCCTACTAAAACAGTAGTAAAGGTTGTATTTTTTACTAGTTTTTTAATATTGTTCATTACTAATTCCCTCCTTATTTCAGTAACTATAGTGTACATCTTTGATTAACGTTATTTTTTAAATTAACCTAAAGCTTTCTTAAGAAATACTAAAGAAATGAAAGAGGTTTGTAATAAGAATGACTTCATGTCTTAATAAAGCAACGGTATAAAACATCGTTGCTATCGTATACATAAACTTTTAAAATGTTGAATTGATAAAAGATTTGATGCTTGTTTTGTATTAACTATTAATAAGAAGATTGATGGCATAGTGCTACATATAAATTCTTTCTTTATAGTATCTTGATATTTTTTTTATATTTTCTTAAGAAAATAAACGTAGTATTTATCTCGAAGATAATAAACTTCTTGGAGGTATTTAAATGAAACGTATATTTCTTTTAGCACTTGCAGTTATATTTGTTTTAACAGGCTGCAATGCGCAATCAGCAAAAGAAAGCAATAACTTTGAAAATAGTGAATCACAAAGTCAACATCAAAAAGAAAACGAAGGCAATGAGAACCTTAATAAGGATGAACTAATCGTTGGTATAGAGAAAGCGAACAAACCATTCGCATATTTAAATGAGGAAGGAGAGTTAGTCGGTATAGACGTAGATACTATGGAGGCTATTGCTGACCATCAAGGATTAATGATTGAATTTAAACCTCTTGTATTTACCGACCTCATTCCTTCATTACAAAACGGAGAGATCGATATTGCTATTTCTGGAACATCATTAACTGTATCGGATAAGACAAAAGAACAGGTTGATTTTACTGCACCAGACGTGTATTTAACTACGATGAATATAAAAGCCGCAGTACAAGAAAATAGTCCTATTAATAATATTGAAGATTTAAAAGAAGGGGATGTAATTGTTGTTAAGGAAGGGAGTATTGCTGCAGATGTAGCTCAACTCCTTTCAGAACGTTTTGGAGCAGAGGTTCGATTGTATGATACAGAAGAGGAAGTATTATTAGATCTTAAAAATGGAAATGCTCAAATGTCATTTCTCAATGCATTTGCAGTCCGAGCGATCATGTTTGAAAATGCAGACTATGAAATAAGACTCTTAGCCGATGATTCTTATAAATACACTGATGAAGTTATGGGAACATCTGGAATGACTATACCTACTCAATCAATCGCAGTTAAAAAGGGAGACACTCAATTATTAGACCAATTAAATGAAGGATTAAGACAAGGAAATAAACAGGGGAAAAATAAAATATTCAAGAAAATTTTCGACAATTATGTTATGGATATATCAGATATGACTCCAGAAGAATTGGAATTATTAATAAAAATTGACCCATATTGGGCTGATTATATAGAAGAATAAGCATTTAGCATTTGATGATAATGATGTAGAAAGTTTTTACGAAAAAATATATTGGAATGAAAAATAGTTGACATTTAGATACAAAAGATACCCAATTCTACACATACTAAACAGGGTATCTTTTGTATGAATACTACGTTAAGGTAAGTGATCCCAATTTCGAGTCGTGCTTATTTCCTTATTATCTTTTTACGTTTATAAGAGTAACTGTTGAAGAAATATACATACTTATATATATGGAATTATTATAGGAACTAGTTTACCATGCACCTACGTCCTTAAATGATCCAACAATGATTTAATTAATTTAAGCATTAAGAAATTGTTTCATCTGTAGAAGGAGAGGCATTACTTATGAAAGTATTACCTTTAGTACTTACCGTTGGGATATTATTTTCTGGAATTGGAATAGCCACTAGTCTAGTAAGTAGAGATGATAATCAAATAGATCGGGATCAAGCACAAGTAGCTCTTAGAGAAGCTTTAGCCTCTGATCCTAAAGTTATGATTGAAGTTATTATGAAACAAAGAGATGCATTGAGAACCCCTAATTCTAAAAGTATTGATGAACTATTAAAGAACAAAAATGAAGAAAAACTTAAATATTTGGAAGAATTGAAAATTTCTAATCCTGAACACTATGATTTTGAAATTGCTCTTATAGAACTTCAATATAATTATGACTATTCAATGATTGATGGAAGAACAGGTATAGGGTTCTTTCATATCGAAGAAACAAATGAATATTTAAATAAGCTCGGCACCCTTGAGTGGGATATTAGAACAGGTAAGATATCAGATGCTTTAACAGGTGAAGAATTAACTTCTGCTATAGAAATAAGCAGACGCCTTTCATTTCAACATCCATATAAAGTTGTAGGCGATGTTTATCTATTTGACCAACCAGAAAAATTAGGAAAGCTACTAAAAGAAGAATATGGTAAAATAGAACCAAATATTGAAACCGACTAGTATTAACCAACAAATAATGTGTAACTTTTATCAGTGGGAGATTTCTTTCATCCTCCACTGATGGTTAGTTGAACCAATAAGGTAAATTACCACAGGGGTATGATCATGGCCCTCTTCCACTTAAACTTCGTTGATTCTCATAAGTTTTGAAGTGGGAGTCTCAGCGTCAATTGAAAAGTAAGAAAATAAAACAAAGTGGAAAGATAAAGTAAAAAATAACTTGAGATGTTTAATGAAGATATACAACCCAAATCATATAAGACAGATTAGAGGTAAGTATCGGATAATTCCACTATTATTAGATTGGAATTATTCATTACTTACCTCTTTTAATGGTAATTTTACTTGGAACACTGTTTCAACATCGTCACTAAAAGCGATAATTTCTCCGTGATGTGAGTTTACAATTCCTTTCGCAATAGCTAACCCTAAGCCACTTCCTCCAGTTTTGTCTGAACGAGATTCTTCAACGCGAAATAACCTATCAAAAATATAAGGAAGTGCATAAGAAGGGATCTTATCTCCATAATTCTTAACTTTAACTGTACAAAACTCAGCTTCTTTTTCAATTATGACATCAATTTTATGACCTGATTTTCCATACTTAATCGCATTTGAAATCAAATTCTCAAATACTCTCATAAGCTTATCTGGATCAGCAGTAATCAACATTTCTTTATCTCGATAATTAATCTCCAAATCCATATTTGAACGTCTTAATGGAAGAGAATACTCAGTTGCAAGCTGCTGAAATAACTCAATTAAATTAAACGTAGTATAATGAAGTTTAATGTCTTTATTACTTACTTTTGAGAATTCAAACAGATCATTCACCATTCTGTTTAACCTCAGTGACTTCTCATAAGCAATGTCAATGTAATACATTAATTCTACTTCATCCTTAAATTTATTATCCTGTATTAAGTCCATATAACCGATAATTGATGTTAAAGGTGTTCTTAAATCATGTGAAACATTACTTATTAGTTCATTTTTCAAACTAATCGCACTTTTCTCTTTTTCAATCAAAACTGAAAGCTGTTTATTCATTTGATTAATGTAAGTAATAATCTGATTTCTATTTATATTTAATTCTTCATCAAAATTTTCTTTTGCTAATTTGTCTACTGCTAGCCTAATATTATTTAATTGAAACTTGTCATAAATAATTGTGAAAATTAATGAATAGAAAACAAAGAGAATCATTATACTTACAGAAATACTTTCAGTCGTTAAAACAAACTTTAAGTACTTGAAAATATCAGTATATCTCCATTCAGGTTGTGCGTTTATTATCCACTCTACAATTTGAAATAGTACAAATATAGTAAGAACTGCTAAGAGCGCGCTAACTACATACTTTAGAGCCCCAAAGTACTTCTCTAATCTATTCATCATCGATTTTATACCCTACTCCCCAAATCGTTTTAATAATCTTATGCCCTAGTGCCCTTTCTAACTTTTCTCGAAGATTACTCATATGAACCATTACAGTATTATTCGAACTGTAATATCGCTCTTTCCAAACCATTTGAAACAAATTCTCTGAGCTAAATACTTTCCCTCGATTTGTTGCTAAAACATATAGAATCTCAAACTCTTTTGCAGTTAATTGAATGAGTTGGTTATTTGCCTTAACTGTATGTACTTTTTTATTTATCTCAAGTCCACTGATTTGTATAACTTCATCATTCTGAGCCATATTTTTATCTTGATATCGATATGCTCGTCTCATTAGCGTCTTTACTCGAGCTACTAATTCTAAAGGGTTAAAAGGTTTTGTCAAATAGTCGTCTGCACCCACTGTTAACCCTGTTATTTTATCTATATCTTCTGACTTTGCGCTTAACATGAGAATTGGTATGTGATGGTTTTCTCTTAGATCTCTAATTACTTCTATTCCAGTTTTTTTAGGCATCATATTATCTATAATAATTAAATGAAATTCTTCCTTTTTAAAAATATCAATGGCTTCTTCCCCATTAAATGCTTTAAAAACCTTAAACCCTTCATTTTCCAAATAAATATGAATTAAATTGACGATTTCTTTATCGTCATCGACGACAAGAATATGCTCCATAATAGCTATCTCCTTTTCCAGTAAAACATTGGTTTCCTATGAAATTTTGCAAAGTTGAAATTAGCCCAGTCAAGCGGATTCACTAAAACAATGGCATATTCACCTATTCAATCTAAGTACATATAGTTTTTACATAAATATCATAATTATAAAAGCTGTGAAATTTTAGTATACAAAAAGAGTAATTATATTTTTATCTTTTCGAATTTTTTTAAATTCAATCATTAAGTATGAGGAAATGCATTATAAGAACATATAAGATAACGATAATGAAACTTTATAAATTTTTCTCAAGAATGAATCCTCTTGTTAAAGAAATTCTTCTAATATTAAACCTTAATATTACTTTGTTCTAAAGGTGTTATTCCCGAGTCAGCATGATCGAGGCTATGGATATCTAAAAAACTATCCTCATACAAAAAATCATACAATTTCCCTCTAAAGAAACATTTAATAAAAACTAAAGAAAAAATAAAGAACAGCTATCGAAATTAACATAAACCTCTCATCAATCATTTCTAAGTAATGAATTAGCATCAGTTAGTTCCAAATCCGTCCACATAAAAAAGTCGATTTCCATTGGGGAATCGACTTTTTTACCGTAAAATATTAGCTATATAGAGATAATCGCATCATTATAGTTATATTTCTCACCTATATTTGTCTACACTTACTCATTATCTTACTTCGGTTGCATCCGTATCGCACCATCAAGGCGTATTACTTCACCATTTAACATTGGATTTTCGACAATACTCTTAACTAAATGTGCATATTCTTGTGGATAACCTAGACGTTTTGGGAACGGTGTCATCGCACCGAGCGCAACTTTAGCTGCTTCAGGTAATGTATCAAACATTGGCGTATGAAATAGACCAGGTGCGATCGTCATCACACGTACACCAAATGATGCATACTCACGAGCAATTGGCAAAGTCATACCTACGATGCCACCTTTTGAAGCACTGTATGCAGCTTGACCGATTTGGCCATCATATGCTGCTACTGATGCGGTATTTACAATAACACCACGCTCACCTTCTTTATTCGGCTCATTTTGTTGCATCACATGTCCCGCCAAGCGAATTACATTAAATGTACCTGTCAAATTAACGTGTAAAACTTTCGAAAAAGCATCTAAACCATGTGTGCCTTTTCGACCAATTACTTTTTGTGCTATCGCAATGCCTGCACAGTTTACAACTGCATTCACCATGCCGAACTTATCGATTGCTTCTGATAATGCATATTGGACACTTTCTTCACTTGTCACATCTGTTTTAATAAAAAGTGCTTGGTCACCCAATTCTGCTTCTAATGCCTTCCCTCTCTCCTCAGCTAAATCTGCCACGATTGCCTTTCCTCCATTAGCAACAACGTTACGCACTGTAGCTTCACCAAGACCTGAAGCTCCTCCTGTTACAAAAGCAATACATTTACTCATTTCCATCTTTATTCCCCCTATTTCATTTATGATGCACATCCTTATATATGCAAAGATTGTGCCAATTAGAAAAGAGATTATGTAGTCTTCTACAAAAAGGAACTGTCTATTTTTTAGACACTATTGAATCATTTTTAGTCATATCAAAATGAAAGAAGTCATTTCCTTTTTAATATATAAAGGAATGACTTCTGTAAAATTATATTGGCAAACTCTCTAACACGAGCCTGTATATCCGCAAAGTGAAGTAACCTACACCTAATACAAATATTAACAAACTTAATGTGTTAGCAAAGATAAACCCTATCAATGGAAGCAATGTAAAGTGTTCAATCATTCGATATACAAGAAAAACAAAATAAACAAAAGTCGTTACGAAGAAAATCATACATACAATAAGTAACGATTGTGAAACGACCATTGAAAGAACAGCGCCTATTAAATAAATAAACCTGCCTTCTTCCATATGCCTATCTTGCTCAATATGTTTCTCATCCGCAAAGAGTAGACACGAAAATTGTACTAGTGTTGTAAAGATAATCTTTAATCCGCTTAAAAGAAAGAAAAAACATAACATGATTCCAAAAAAGAGTAAAAATCGTAAGTTATTGAAAGAAAATAACTCTATCAAAGCTTGAAGAATACCTAAGCTTTGAAGTGAATCAATCACCTTATTCTGAGTGCTAATTGCAAATGAAGCACTCAATAAAACAATTGATAATAATGGAAAATAGCATGTATAATGAGAATTCTTAATCCCTGGCAAAACTATACCCCTCTTTAACTATCAATTTCTTCAACTATCTTATAACCATATCCATATTGTTTTTTTAAATCTACTTCAACATTAACCACTAAAAAAGTTTAAAGCTTACTAACCCTTCAAATTGCAAGAACAAATACAAATACAAATACAAATACAAATACATGATAATTCTATCATTTAAGTTATTTTTTGTAATCTATACACATTAAAAAGGTGCCGAATTATCGACACCTTTTTTTGAATTAATAATATGGAGAAATCATGAGATAAACAAGAACCCCTGTCATACTTACGTATAACCACATTGGCATCGTAATCTTAGCAATTTTTCGATGCTTTTCTGTTTGCTTATTTATTCCACGTGCTACAGACGTTAAAACAAGCGGCACGATTACTATTGATAATAAGATGTGAGAAATTAATATAAAGTAATATACATACTTTATAACACCTTCTCCTCCAAAATGTGTAGATTCAGCTAACGCATGATACGTTACATACGAAACTAAGAAGATCGCTGTTGTACTTAATGCAGCAAAAACAAAACGTGTGTGGCTTTTTATATTTTTTTTCTTAATTGAAACAAGTGCTGCCACTAAAAATACAAACGTAAAACTATTCATCACCGCATTCAAAAAAGGTAAAAAGGTTAAATCAACATCACCTAGACCATTATATTTCGGCATAAAGAATAGGATCGCGACTAATGAATTAATTGCGATTGTAAGTATAACAATAATTGGTGTGAAATTCCGTTGTTTCACCGTATGTTGTTGTTCCATTTTCTTTCTCCTCCTTTTTACTACGAATCACTGAATAACTGTATCAAAAGCATGTCCAAATATTTCTGCCTTTATATCGACAATGATAGCGCGAAAGATATACAGTTCTTATTGTACAATGTAATGTCAAAAGAACAAAGGTGTAACTTTCAAACATTTTGTTAACAAAATTTTCTTTCATTACAAAATAAAAACTGCCTGTTAAGAACAGACAGTTAAATTGGTAACTGTTTATCAATTTGTCGTGTATCAAATACTGTTGATAATAGATACATACCCTTATCTATATTCTCTGGTGTTGAATTCGTAAAGTTTAAGCGCATCGTATTATGCTTGACCTTGCCTGCATAAAAAGGTGCACCAGGAACATAAGCTACACCACGTTTCACTGCCTCCTCTAAATACTCTGTCGTGTTAATCCCTTCTTCTAACTCAAGCCAAAGAAACATACCTCCTTTTGGCTCAATATAGTTAAGACCAGGTAAACTACTTTTCTCTAATTGAGTCATCATAATTTTTAATCGTTCATAGTACACCGAAACAACCGACTGAATATGTGTATCCAAATCAAAGTTTCGTAAAAGGTGGTATAACATTTGTTGAGAAAGAGAGTTAGAGTGTAAGTCGTTAGCCTGTTTAGCTTGTGCCATAATCCGAACAACTTGATGTGGACCTGCTATCCACCCTGTGCGCAGTGCAGGTACAACTGTCTTACTGAATGTACTCGTATAAACAACGTGACTACCGTCATCCATTGATGCTATTGGTTTATATGTTTCATTACGATGAAATTGAATATCACCATAAGGATCATCTTCAAATATAACTGCATGGTATTTTTTAGCTAACCTCAATAGTAATTCACGACGCTCTTGGGACCATACTCTTCCAGCTGGATTAGAGAAAGTTGGAACTACATATATGCATTTTGGTCGATACTGCTTCATTTTTGCGTTGAGATCCTCTGGTAACATCCCATGTTCGTCTGCTTCAACTGCAATAATACGTGCTTCATATGATTCAAATACTTGTAATGCTGCTAGATACGTTGGATTCTCAGTGAAAATAATATCACCAGGATTAAAAAATACGCGTGAGAATAAATCAATTGCCTGCTGTGATCCTGTTGTGATAAGAATATTATCAGTACCCCATTGTCCCATCCCTTTTGTTTTCATACGTTCAACTAACAATTCTCGTAATGGACCATATCCTTCTGTCTCAGCATACTGTAACGCTTTATTCCCTGATTCCATTGTTCTTGAAAATGATTCTTTTACTGCTTCGAATGGAAAGAGCTTCTCGTCTGGTAAACCGCCCGCAAATGAGATGACATTATTTTGATTAACAACTTTTAATAAGTCTCTAACAGCTGATGATTGTAGATGTCTAACCCGTTTTGCAAATGGATATTTCATAAGTTCCCCACCCTAGTAATTATAATATTCTGATAATTATCACTATATATTACTCCTTTTTGAACAATTGTCAACCACCTAATATGTACTACATATAAAAACATATAATCCTTCTAACTTTTCACCTTTTTTATTTACATAGGGGTTCGGGAAAATTGACTGTACTTGGACAGGATGTGTCAGTCACATGTTGGTGATTAACATGGAATATTGTAGTATATCCTCCTTCGTAACTTATTCGGCAAATACTAACTAGTATGTATCTACGTATGTAACAATTTTCGGAGAAGGGAATTCCTCGATACAAGGCAGCAGAAATGTTTCTCAGTGCAGTGGCCTCAATCCGGTGCCGCGACCTTAGCGACCTAGTTCTTCTCCATCCTTATTGAACACGCTCTTACAGTAGTTGTTTGTCACAAGTAATCGACACTTACATAAAATATAGGAGTCTAATAGTAGAGGAGTAATCGATATGTACAGACATCATTCAAATTTTCCAACTCATAACTTAAGCAACCATTTACTCAATCAAAGTTCATTTAATCATAGTGCAAATGAGCATTTACCCTTTGTTAATCCATCGCACGTTACCAATTTCGTTCCTTTAGGACAAGGAAATAATAATTTCCCTACATCTCAAAACAATGAGCAAGCACCTTCATCACCTCCACCACAATATATTCCACAACAACAAACTTCTTCAGGGTTAACAGCTGTTGATCCTCGTACAATTGCTGGCTGCCTATATCGCTTTACTTATATATGGATGAGAGGTGGCAATTCATTTTGGTTCTATCCGGTTTATGTAGGTAGACGTTCTGTATCAGGTTATCGATGGACAGGAAGGAACTGGATATATGCTGGGTATAGCTTGCGAAGAATTATTTCTTTTCATTGTCATTAAGAGAACGTAACGTTCTTCCACTTGAGCTAACGAGCACTATCCTATGACACACATTTTTTCATCTTATCCTTTGAAAGAAAGATATACTCTATGTTTTAGAGTATATCTTTCTTTCAAGTAATCTATCTCTTCTTACTTACTTGATCTTTCCATTCATCTTCAAGCATACTCATTTCAAACATATTCCAATACTCGCCATCCACTTGAACAACTTCTCTTAATAGACCATCTTTTTGAAAGCCAACTTTCTCATAACAACGAATTGCACCTTCATTAAAATCAAAAACACCGAGGCTAATACGATGAAGTGACAACTCTTCAAAACCAATGCGGCACATTTCTTTCATCATCCATTTACCTAATCCCTTCCCCCTCATTGTAGGAGAAGTTAGCACTTTACCAATGCGTCCAGTACGATGTTTATAATTTAATCTTGATAGCGCAATAATTCCGACCATCTCATTGCAATGAGAGTCAATCACTTTATACATTAGACTTTCTGAATTACCTTCTTTATTTGCTCCATCTAATAATTTCTCGAGTTGGTTTTCATCTAAAGGGTACTTCAAACTAGGTCCAGACCATTGTAGTAAGAATCGCTCATCTCCACTCCATTCTATGATTGTTGGAAAATCATCTCTTTCAAAAGGTTTTAACTTGTACATCATTGCTCCCCCTAACAACATGTTAATAATTGATGGAATTTGCTACTCGATCATAATCTCCTTTCCCTAAACTCAGTTAGTACCAAAACCTAAACATTACGTAAGTAACCTATGTTTATATGTGTCATTTAATAAAAAAAGCTGTCATAATTAACAGCCTTATTGCTCATTTTCTTTTAACTCTAGTAGCTTTTGTTTCAACTCTTGCTCCATATTAATTAATTGATGTTCAGCATGACGACGCTTTTCTCTTCCTTCTTGCTGAATTTTTAATGTTTCTTCAAGGGTCGTCATAAGGTTCGACTGCGTTTTTTTCAATGTTTCTACATCAACAACTCCTTTTTCATTCTCTTTTGCTGTTTCAATTGAATTAACCTTCAACATCTCTGAGTTTTTTAAAAGAAGTTCATTTGTCGTTTCAGTTACTTGCTTTTGTGCCTCTACGGCGCGTTGTTGTCTGAACAACGTTAATGCTATAACAACTTGATTTTTCCATAGTGGGATAGCTGTTAGAATAGATGATTGGATCTTCTCAACAAGTGCTTGATTCATATTTTGAATCATCCGTATCTGTGGTGCACTTTGCATCGTAATTTGCCTACTTAGCTTTAAGTCATGCATTCGTTTCTCAAGACGATCAGCAAACTGAATCATATCATTCACTTCTTGCACCATCATTTGATCGCCAGATTGGTTTACTTCTTTCCTCATTTTTGGTATTGTTTCGTTCTGAAGTTGTTGTAGCTTACCTTCAGCTGCAGCAATGTATATATTCAATGCATCAAAGTATTCTCTATTTCTTTGGAATAGTTTCTCTAACATATTAATATCGTCCAATAAACCATCACGTGATTTATCCAGCTTCACAGCTACTCGATCAATTTGCGATCCAATCTTTTGATACTTTGATAATACTTGATTTACTGATTGCTTCATGGAACCGAATAATTTCTTCAAGACACCCTTCTTTTCTCCATTAAACTCTTCAGGGTTCACCTCTTGAATCTTGCTCATCAACTCATTAATGACTTCTCCAACAGGACCTGTATCTTTCGTTTGTACGTGATCTAACATATCGTGTGAAAATTTCGATAAGTTCGATTGTGCCGCAACACCATATTGCAAAACAGCTTGATAGTTTTTCGTATCGATTTGCTCAGCTAATTGTCTCGCACGCTGTTGGTCTTCTTCAGATAATTGTGAATAAATTGTTCTTGGTGCTTCCTCTCGTTTCTTCACAACTGATTGTTCATCATCAATTTCATCTCCGAACGGGTTTGCTATTAATTCATCTAGTTGACTTGTTGATTCACCAAACAGCTCTTCTCCGTTTGTTTCAGATTGTTTATCGTCCCATCGTTTATTCATTTATTACACCCCATTTTATTTTTCTATTCATTTTGTCGTCGTGCTTGTCCTCTCAATTGATTGTTTAAGTACATCTAATTCTAGGTCTAGGTTATCTAAATCATCTGAAACAATTTTTTTCAACTCTCTCTCCAAACATTGTTCCATATCCTGCAACATATTTTCTGTTCGTGTTAATGACTCTATATATTCTACATCACGCACTGGTTGAGATGAGAGGAACATGTATCGTTGGACAATTTCAGTTGCTGAATTTAGATATCGATAGAAAAAATCATTTGCCAAATAGAAACGCTTCGGCTCCTTCTGAACAATTTCATAGATGTTCTTTGCATAACGGTATATTTGATTGATAGATTTAAAAAGCTTATAAGATTTAGCTTTGAAACGATGCCGCTGTAAAATAACGAGCATTCGCTTCGCTTCTTGCAATGTTTTTTGAATCTCCTGATACTCTTGAACCTTCAACTGGTTTTGAGTTGCAACTTTCTTTATTGATGACTTTGCCATTATCATCGTTACAAGCCAAAAACTTATTCCTGCAGAAGGTATAACCCAATACCAAGGAACGTCGAATCCAAGCCATAACACAAGTGCTAAAAGAAATGACACATTAAACCCAATAAATCCTCTCCATATTTTCAAGATAAAGGAACGCATGTCATCTTCACCCCTACATCATTATTAGTTCTCTGTACATTGTTAACGTTTTTCGACAAGAACATGCCTTTTTTGTTTAACATCTGTTAGTTATATTTTACGATAAATCGTAGTAAGAAGTTTCATTTTCTCACTATATTATAGAAAATAGGTAACAAGCACATATGTTAACCAAAGAATAAGAAACGTTGACTAAAGTCCACTCTTTATCTATTATTAAACTAAATACTACATGTTTCTTATTACATAAGGAGGTAAATAAATGAGTTCAAATAAACCACGATTTAGAACTGTAGACTTAACTTTAGCTGCAATGTTTGTTGCCTTAATGGCAATTGGAGCAAATATAACATCTTGGGCTCCATTTCTTCAGGTTGCAAATGTACCACTTTCGATGCAGCCATTCTTTGCTATTTTAGCTGGAGTATTACTCGGTAGCCGCCTTGGTTCCCTTTCAATGATCGTATACTTATTAGTAGGAATTGCTGGTGCGCCTGTATTCGCCAAGTTTGGCGCTGGAATTGGAGTCATATTTGGAAGCACTGGTGGGTTCTTATTATCTTATATCTTTGCAGCTTATGCTGCTGGGAAAGTGATGGAACGCACACAAAAACCAAATAAAGCTACATTCTATATCGCATCATTTGTTGGTATCATTCTTATCTATATTATCGGTACAAACTTCATGTATGCATCATTAAACATCTGGATTGGTGCTGAAATGGGTTACTTAACAGCTTGGCAAGTTATGATGCCTTTCGCTATTAAAGACGTTGTTTTTACAGCTCTAGGTGCAGCTATAGCACCTCGCATCTATCACGCTATTCGCCGCTCAGGCTCCTTAAACAATTTAAACCGTACAGCATAAAAAAAGCTTGGCAGAGAATGTTCCATCTTCTCTCTTGCCAAGCTTTTTTCTATTAATCTATTGTAACTATTAAAGTACAACTGCTGCAATCCATCCAAATATAACTAATGGAATATTGTAGTGTAAGAATGTAGGTACACACGTATCCCAAATGTGATTATGCTGTCCATCCGCATTCAATCCTGACGTTGGTCCTAGTGTACTATCAGATGCTGGTGAACCCGCATCACCTAGTGCTGCAGCTGCTCCCACAAGTGCAGTAGTAGCTAAAGGACTAAATCCAAGTTGAAGTGCCAATGGTACAAAGATCGTTGCGATAATCGGAATAGTAGAGAATGATGAACCAATTCCCATCGTTACTAATAATCCTACTACAAGCATAATAATGGCTGCTAATGCTTTATTATCTCCAATAATTGCGACTGCTTGGTCAACTAATAATGCTACATGACCAGTCTCACGTAAGACACTTGCAAAACCTGATGCAGCGATCATGACAAACCCTATGAACGCCATCATCCTCATACCTTCTGTTAACATGTCATCCGTTTCTTTCCATTGTACATTACGATTAAAGAAGAATCCTACATATATCGTTACAATACCTGCGATTGCTCCAATTATCATCGAATTTGTGATGATTTGGAACACAAGTGCTGAAGCAATTGCTATTAATGCAAAAATAATATTTACTTTAGAAACTTCTACATCTGTTTCTACTTCATCTGAAACAATATCAATGTTCTCATAAGAACGGTTTTTACGATAAGAAACAAATACTGCAATTAATAAACCAACAGCCATACCAAGAGTCGGAATTATCATTGCTTGTGGAATCATACTCTTTTCAATTTCTAGGCCACTCTCAGCCATATTTGTAAGTAAGATTTTATGAAAAATATTACCGAATCCAAACGGTAGTAAAATGTATGGTGCTGTTAGACCAAATGTAATTACCGTAGCAATTAATCTTCTATCTAAACCAAGCTCATTAAATACCTTTAATAGTGGTGGAATTAAAATTGGAATAAATGCAATATGCACTGGAATAAGATTTTGTGAAGAAATCGAAATAATTAATATAACAAGGATTAAGAGAAGCTTTGTCGCTGATGCCCTTCTACTTTCACCTTTACGTCCAACTAATCGAAGTGCGAATCCAACTAATAAGTCTGGTAATCCTGTTCTAGCTATTGCAACAGCAAAACCTCCAAGTAGGGCGTAACTTAATGCAACTTCTGCACCTCCAAGCCCCTCTGTAAAAACTTTAATTGTTTCAGAGATTGCTAATCCTCCTGTTAGTCCTCCAGCAATTGCACCTATTACTAATGCAAGTACTACATTAACTCGAGATAAGCTTAATATGAGCATTATGACTACTGCCACAACAACTGCATTCATGATCTTTCCTTCTTTCTTTTACTTTAGTCTGATAAATTACTAATGCATTAAAACATTTACTAACCTAACACATATTCTAACTACTGTCAAATTGTTATTTTCAATTTATCTAACTCTCATATTGAACCTAATAAAAAAAGTTGATCAAACCTAAAACGGTCTAATCAACTTTTATATAAATGATATATGAATAAATGTCAAAGGTGCTTTAAGGCTACTTTATCTACTCACCTCAAAATATATTTATTCTTTTTCTGCCATTCTTTCTGCCAACACTGCAAGAGTACGTGCCATCACTCCAGTTGCTCCTTGAGGACCTAATTCATAAGAAGAATTTGTCGTAGCAGTTCCAGCAATATCTAAGTGAACCCAAGGTGTATCTTCTGCAAATTCCGCTAAGAAAGCACCAGCAACTATTGCATGCCCTGGTCGACCAGGAGAATTATTTAGGTCTGCCATGTTCGAATTTCGGACACGTTTACGGTCTCGATCAAATAATGGTAATAACCATACTGGTTCAAATTCTTCATGCGCTGCTTGTAATACTTCTTCATAATGTGCTTCATTATTTGTCATTGCACCAGTAATGTGTTCACCCAATGCAACGACTACACCACCAGTTAATGTTGCAACATCGACAAGATAATCTGCTCCATGATGTTTTGCGTAAGTAATCGCATCTGCAAGTGCTAAACGCCCTTCTGCATCCGTATTCAATACTTCAATCGTCTTGCCACTCATTGCTGTTATAACGTCATCCGGCTTCAGTGCATCACCACTGATCATATTATCGGTTGAAGGGATCACGGCAACAACATTTTGTGAAGGCTTTAGTTCACCAATAATCTCCATCGCACCTAATACAGCAGCAGCTCCTCCCATATCAGTTTTCATACCAACAATACCTGTTTTTGACTTAATTGAGTAACCACCTGTATCAAAGGTAATACCTTTTCCAACTAGTCCAAGAACGTTTTCCCATTTATTTGTCCCTTGGTATTTCAATACGATCATCTTTGGAGGTTCTTCTGAGCCTTTATTTACAGCCAATAAAGCACCCATCCCTAACTTTTCCATATCTTCTTTTTCAAGAACTTCATATTCCATGTTACATTTTTCTGCAATCGAAACAGCAAATTTCGCTAAATCTGTAGCTGTGAGCATATTCCCCGGCATATTTGTTAATGTTCTAGCAGTATTTGCCCCTTTGCCATGTACATATCCAAGTGTAAGACCACCTTCGATCAAACCTTGTTCTCGATCAGTTAAAACTTCAACTTCGGAAATTTCTCTTTCACGTTGATTAGACTTTTTCTTATAGTTAATAATGTCATATGTTGCGAGTGGTAATGACTCCGCTAAAATATGAGCTACATCAAAACCATCTTCATCTTTTTTCAGAAATGTATCAAATGCAATCGTTATATTCTCAATCTTGTCAGCTTTTAATGATTTAAATAGCTTTCCGAAACCTTCACGTAAAATGGCAGGCTGTAGTTTCTTCTCATCACCTAGCCCTAACACATAAATTCGTTTAGCACCAATTTTACCAAACGAAAATGTGTTACTAATTGCTTTCGTATTACTACTAATATCACCCTCACGAATAAGGTTTAATAGCTCACCCTCAAATGCTTGATCTATATTATGTAAAACACCTTCTAATATTTTTCGATTAGAAAATAAACCTACAACTAGAGCATCGCGTTGAGTTCTTAACTCAATTTTGTTATTTACCGAAAACATAACCTACATTCCTCCACTTCTAATTCTGAACATCTATTCACATAATAACAATAGCCTTAGTATGACAAATACATATCATACTTTCATTCTTTTCTCAGTCGCTCTAACTAACTATCATAACAATATTAAAGGTAGTTGATTTAATTATAACGAAATTACTTCCTTTTATCGAATGAGTGCACTTGATATAAAGCCAATAGACTACAGTGCAACCTTTAATCAAGACACTTTTATCTTAAACATTAAAGACGTATAAACTTTTAATAAATCTCATATTTTTACAAATAAGGAACAACTGCAAATTCAACAACATATGTTAACTGATACAAGAGAATAATTTGTTTTTTATCAATAGTGACAATTTCTCTATTTAGATGAATTTTCCACCAGATACAAATAAAGCTCAGGTAATTTTGGTAATTTACCTACATCGTGATAAGGTACGCTGTCCAACTCATATGGTATAATGGAAATACATTCCTCAATGAATTTACACACATGTTCTAGGTCTAATCCCCAGTATACTGGGAGATAGTCTTTCAAATAATTGTGAGCTGCTTTCATCATTATACGGGCACCCTTCACATTACCATACTCATAATGATAAATGGCTACACTCATTTGTAATAACCCTTTAAGGAAACTGTTTGATTTATCTGTCATCCATATTTCTTCAAGTAAATCGTGACACGTATAATAATCTTGTTCATTGAACTTAACGAAAAATTCATAATATTCCATTGGATAGTGTCCCATTGTACACCTTCCTTATTTCTGTAATTATTACAATATAGTTTGAATAACAATTAATATTCTATCAACCTTAACATAACGTTAATGGTTTTTATCTAACTAATTAGTTACACTCATATTATATAAGTATATTAGTGGACAATACTTAGATACTTCTTATAATGCATATCGATATGAAAGGACGATTCAGCCACTTATGGAACTGTTAACGAATTTCCCATTATGGGCATCTTTATGTGGAATCTTTTTTGCCCAGTTTATAAAAGTACCCATTGCGTTCTTCGCGACAAAGAAATTCAATTGGTCGTTACTTACAAGTACTGGTGGAATGCCAAGTTCTCATTCCGCAGCAGTAACTGCTTTAGCTACAGGGGTTGCGTTAGATGCTGGTTTATCGTCACCTGTATTTGCTGTTGCTGCAATATTTGCAATCATTACGATGTTTGATGCTACAGGTGTAAGACGCCAAGCTGGAGAGCAAGCAATTGTTTTAAATCAGCTCGTTCATGATTTCAACAAGTTTGTTGAAGAAGCCAAAGTTTGGCAAAAGAAACAGGAAGAAGAAAAGCGCAAAGAATTGAAAGAACTGCTCGGCCATAAGCCGATTGAAGTGTTTTTCGGTGGGTTATCTGGAATCTTACTTACCCTTCTTCTAGATTTCTTACTTAGATAATAAGGAGGGATAATGTGAGAATAATCTCAATCTGCCCAAGTAATACTGAATTAGCTGCATATCTTGGATTAACCGATCAACTCATTGCAGTCGATGACTATTCAGATTGGCCAGAACAAGTGCAAACTTTACCTCGTGTCGGTAAAGACTTAGATATTGATATGGAGAAAGTCGCATCATTACAACCTGACTTAGTACTAGCTTCATTAAGTGTTCCTGGTATGGAGAAAAACATCGAAGGACTTAAAAAACGAGGTATCCGCTATATCATTTTGAATCCTTCCACACTGAATGAGATCGGAAATGATTTACTAACGGTAGGGAAACATACAAATAAGGAAGACAGAGCAAAAGAGGTCAAGGCACAATATGATGCTTTCCTTGATAAATATCGTGATAAATCAGCGCAAGTGAAAGATAGACCTAACTTATACTGGGAATGGTGGCCAAAACCTATCTTCACACCTGGAAAACATAATTGGCTAACAGAAATTAGTGAGCTTGCAGGTGGCCAAAATTTATTTGCTTCAGAAGATAAGGACAGTGTTCAAACAACTTGGACAGATGTGTTTAATAGGGAACCAGATCACATTTGCCTTGCTTGGGTGGGCATTTCAACTGATAAAATCAAACCTGAACTTATAAAACAAAGACCAGATTGGTACAAACTGAATGCAGTAAAAGAGGAACGTATTCACGTATTAGAAGAACCACTCTATTGTCGTCCTTCTCCTCGCCTGCTTGTCGGGTTAACAAAACTTGCACACCTTTTACATCCTGAGTTATTCCCTCATTCCGAACCGCATGATCCACTATTAACCCAAAACAAAGGTTAATCCAATCGAATGGATTAACCTTTGTTTTTGTCAAAACTCCCACATCAAGTTGTCACAGACTCAGAGGTAGTTACGTAGGAGATTACGTTTATCAAACTGGTTCAGCTTTTAATATATTTACTTCGGAATACTTGCATCGACTTATTTTCATTAAGGTTCTTCAAGTCTTCTTCAGATATTTTCCCGTTTCCACGCTTAACCACATACACTTTAACTTTCTTCTTCCCCCATTTTTCATACACATCTTTTACCGTCTCATAATATAGATCAATATCATGACCTTTAATAGCGCCACCTATATCTGCAACTACTCCATATCCATATCCAGGAATAAAAAGAACCGTACCCAGTGGGAAAACGTTTAAATCAGCTGCGATTGTAGAATATAAGTCTCTTTTCACTCGTATACCTGAATATGTAATACCGTATGTTGGGTGGCCCTCAGTCTTACCTGTAGATTCATATCCAGCTGTGTAACCCGTTGCATTTACTGTTATCGACGGATAGGCATCCCAATTAATCGCTTCTTCTAAAGTAAGTGGCTTCGTTATCTTCTGACTTGAAATTAATGTTTCTTGCTTCTCATAAGTGAAAAGCTTTTTTTCTCTCAAATGCACTTGCTTACCGGCATGATTTACAGCTTCTAACTTTTTATGCTTCTGAGATTCATACTGGAACCAAAATGGTACATCCTTCGCTTCTACCCCTGAAATTGATTGAATTGTTGTTAACATCGCCAAAATGAATAACAGTATCATGGTACTTCTTCGAAGCCATGGTTGCATATTCTTCATTTTGAATTCACTCCTCTCTCGCGTCTATTTATCCCCAGAACAGAGACAAAATATACACAAAGTGAAATGAACTTCTTTGATGAATATGAATAATAAGACGAATTGTTACACTATAAGCTTCAACAAAAGCATAAAGCAGGTTCGCGATAAGATTGCTTTTCACAAGTGGGCTTTACACCATAACTCTAACCACTTCTACTACTAGATATTTGTACTTACGATTCATTCATACCTAATAAAAAAAGCCTTCCGTCTCAAACGGAAAGCCTTTCTAAAACATTTGATATCCTCTCGCGCGAAGCATTTTAATCACAATTCCAGATAAAACAGCCCCAAATAACCCTGATACCAATATAAGCACATCAGCCGTACCTAGCGACACAAAATTGCTTAACAGCGTTTTAAAAGTAGCCGATGTCTGATTAAAATACTCAATGAACCTTACCTTATCAACGATCAAGATGACAACAATCGGATATATAATTGCCATAATCCATGTCATACGTAAGATCATGTTCAAAAGAAAACCAATTCCAAAGAATAAAACAATAAATAACAACATTGAAACTAAAAGTTGCGGTATACTCACCGTTAACACCTCCAGTACGCATCCATAGATAGTGTACTGGAAGGATCGATCTCCGTCAATTATGAAAGACGCAAACTTAAAAATGATACTTGAACTTGATGACCCACATTATCTTGACCACGGTAAACAAATATCAAATCATTGTGTGAGTAGACAAGACACACATACTAATGGGAATGATTTTATACATTCTTCCCTTTCCCTGAACAGTTCGGACACGTTTCTGAGCCACCTGTTACTAATTGAAAATATCCCTTCCCAGAGCAATATGGACATGCTTTCTTTTCATGATGCTTCAAGTTAGACACCTCTTTTTTTATCAGATTAATTATAATTTTCTGATAATAATAACAGCTGTTGCTTTTTATTTCAAGAGATAATCATAAAATGAGCACATTTACTTAATGATTTTATAGTTTGTATATCCAAAATGATCACCAGGATTGATCCCTTCTCTAATCTGAAGCGGGTATGTATGCTGTTCCTGTATAAATATTTTTAAGAGAGCTGTTGAATCTTTATCCTCTAATATTTCTGTAGGACTTAAGAAGACTGCATCATATAATTCAGTTGTTTCAGGCTTAAGTTCTCCTCTAAGAGGCTTTAAAGAGAATATAACCATGTTATCACTAATCACATCGTTAATAACTCCAGTACGAATTCCTACTAAGCCGTTCACTTTACACTCAAGTCCTGTTTCTTCCTTCACTTCACGAACAACTGCCTCATCAACTGTTTCACCTTCATCAACAAACCCTGCTGGTAGAGACCATTTTCCTTTTAAACCGCTATAGCGCTTTTTAACAACTAAGATTTTCCCATCTGCTACAACATAACCTGCTACACCTAGCCATACGTTCCCTCTACTATTTTTTTTCATTCAACTTCTCCTCATAGTTATTTGTTTTTTTATAAGCAAAGCTTTATCCGAATACTAAACGACAATAAGAATATTTTTACTTTTACCCGTTTACCAAATAACTGATGGACGCTGTTCTATGATGTTTTCGCCCTGAGATTTCTTATAATAATGATTATCTATATAAAAAAAAGCAAAGGCATAATGCCCTTGCTTTATTGTAACAATTAGAAATCCAATTAGAACATTTTTAGCTTACCTTTTTTCAACACCATAGATGGTCCACCCAATTTATATAGATAACGGTTATCAATGACTTTCTTCATAACAGAAGCCGTCTTACCGAAGATTTTCTTATCTCCTACAACCCCAATTGCATCATCTTCACCAAGAGAACAAACTGTACCCTTAATGTCTGGTGTGAAGCCTTCTAACTCGTTATTACCTTTGACAAGTGAAGCAAGGTTTTTCGCACATACTTCAGCTTCTTGAATAGCAATCTGTGCAGTTGGAGGATAAGGACGGTTAATTTCATCGTTAATGATTAATGCACAGTCACCAACGATGAATACGTCGTTAAAGCCTGGCGCACGTAGATCTTTTTCAACCTTAATACGACCACGCATTGTTTCAAAGCCAGATGCATCAAGAATCGAATTACCACGAACTCCAGCAGCCCATACGACAGTTGCTGCTTTGATTTCCTCAACATGTCCATCTTTTTCAACTACAATACCTTCAGGCGTACATTCTTTAATTGCAGTCCCGATACGGAACTCTACACCTTTTCGCTCTAAATGCTCCATTGCATACTCTACTAGAGCTGGATCGAATCCAGGTAATGCAGTTGGTGCCGCCTCCACATTCACGATGCGAACTTTACTGCGGTCAATATCGAATTCTTTACAAAGCTCAGGTACACGATTCGCAAGCTCACCTACAAATTCAATACCTGTAAATCCAGCACCACCAACGACAATCGTTAACAAGTCTTCACGTTGAGTATTGTTGTATTGTGAGAATTTGTAATCGAGGTGCTCACGAATTTCACGCGCTGCATTAATACTACGAATAGAGAAAGCGTGTTCTTTTAGGCCTTTGATTCCAAATGTCTCAGACTCAAAACCAAGTCCAACAACAAGATAATCATAAGTTAATTCTCCGTTTTCAAGAACTACACGTTTATCATCTGTTTTAATTTCTTTAACAGTATCTTGAACAAACTTCACTTTATTCGGGCTAATAATATCCTTAATTTGAATACGTGTTTTGTCATGATGTAATGTACCTGCTGCATTTTCATGTAACCAAGTTGTTTGGTAGTGGTAATCATGCTTATTAACAAGTGTAATGTTCGCATCATCCACACCTAATTTTTTTTCTAAATTTACTGCTGTCATAATCCCGCCGTAACCTGCGCCTAAAATAAGAATGTCTGGCTTTTTCAACCCTATCACATCCACCTTTATATCAAATTAGTGTAAAATACTCGTAAGTGTAGAGCTATTATAGAACCCTCACTAAACTCAAAACACAATACAAAATCACGTGTATATTTTTGACTATAATAAGAATTAGACTTATTTTACTGCCAAAATCACTATAATTTATACTCATTAGAAATGTTATCAAAGTATTAGCGGACATGAATCGAAAGGTACTATTATTGTGACCTTCTTCACGAAACTTATTAGATCTATTCGAATGATTTTAGAGAACATAATCATCGCTCTTCTCATTCAACATATTCAATAGAAAAACTTGGGTATCCCAAGCTTCTTCTACCATTCTATTCATTTTGTCGTCACACTCATCTAACATACATAATTATTGAATTAAAATTATAGTGAGATTTAATATTTTATTGAATTACAAACCTTATCATTTATTGTGATGATTGCAACACATTGACAGGAAATGTTATTCATACACGTGAACCTTATACATACAGAAATGAAAGACAATACTAATCTAACTATCTTCTTAAAAATTGTCACAAAAAATTTAAAAAGTAACCTATATCACATAATATTCATTTTTACGACAATTTTCAACCCTCATATTAAGGTTAGAAATAGTAAGAATATTCAATCCTTTTTGGTTAATTAACGTTATTTTTACATCAATTGGACAAATGATCATAATTTTTAACGTAAGAGTACAAAATCACCCATTATTCAACTTACTTCACAACATTTTATTACTATTCCCATTCAATTTTGTGATATTTTGGACTATAGGAATGTGTAATAAAAAAACATAATTTTTTTCACTTTAAATTTTTTCAGCGTTATAACAATTTCACATTGCATATGCGAGAATTTTCAATTAATTTGTGATAAAATGTACATTATTGTTAATAATGTGTGTTCAAAGACGAACAAAAAACTATGTGTTAAAATTTCAGAAGTCAAACCTTACGTGAAACGCATTTATTGCTAAATATATACAACACGAAAGCACACGACTTTTATACGTTAACAATAGTTTTCACCTAAATTTTTTGAACATCCTGTTATTAAATAACATAAGTGGGGGGAAATAGCTTGAAAGAAGATAAAAAGATTTATGACATTACAGTAATTGGTGGAGGTCCTTGTGGAATCTTTACAGCTTTTTATGGTGGGATGAGACAAGCAAGTGTGAAGATTATTGAAAGTCTTCCACAGCTTGGTGGGCAGCTTTCAGCCCTATACCCAGAAAAATATATATATGATGTTGCAGGCTTCCCAAAAGTTCGTGCTCAAGAACTAATCGATAATCTAATCGCACAAGCAGAAAAATTCAATCCCACTGTTTCACTTGAGCAGGAAGTACAAACAGTAGAAAAACTAGAAGATGGAACATTTAAGCTTACGACAAAATCTGAAATTCATTATACAAAAACAATCATCATTACTGCTGGTAACGGTGCTTTCCAACCAAGACGACTTGATATTGAAGGTGCTTCAAAATTTGAAGCAGTTAATCTACATTATCACGTAGACGACTTAAACAAATTTGCAGGCAAACGTGTCGTTGTTTGTGGTGGAGGAGATTCAGCAGTTGATTGGACGTTAATGCTTGAACCAATTGCTAAGGAAGTGACAATCGTTCATCGCCGCGATAAGTTCCGTGCACATGAACATAGTGTCGAGAACTTAGAAAAGTCTAAAGCAAACGTCTTAACTCCTTATCACCCTGCTGATTTGGTTGGTAACGAAAGAATTGAGCAAATTATTGTTGAAGAGGTAAAAGGCGACAAGAAAAAGGCAATTGATGTAGATGATGTCATTGTCAATTACGGTTTCATCTCCTCACTGGGTCCAATTAAGGAATGGGGACTCGATATTCAAAAGAATAATATTGTCGTTAATTCTAAACAAGAAACAAATATTCCAGGAATTTATGCAGCTGGAGATATATGTACGTACGAAGGGAAAGTCAAACTTATCGCGTCTGGTTTTGGTGAAGCTCCTACAGCGATCAATAATGCCAAAGCATATATAGATCCGAAAGCCCGACTACAACCAATGCACAGTTCAAGTATGTTTTAATAATAAAACCGAGCAAAATTTGCTCGGTTTTATTGTATTTAAACAAAGTATATTCATCTATATTTGTTGTTCAATAAAATATGTCAAATCCAGTAATCATGTTTTGTTAGAATCTAATTAAAAAAGTGATAAGTTAACACTCTTCTGGAGTACCTTCGTTATCTTTCGTTTTAAATGAGCTTCCACAGCCACAAGTCGCAATTGCATTTGGGTTATCGATCGTAAATCCTCCACCCATCATATTTTGCTTATAATCGATGATAACTCCTTCAAGAATCTTGGCATCATCTTTATCTATAACTACTTGAATACCATGTTGCTCGAATTGAAGATCAGTTTCACTTGCTTCTTGCTCAAATCCCATACCGTAAGAAAGTCCGCTACAACCACCACCATTAACTCCTACACGAAGTATTGTATTTTCGTTTTCTTCAGACTTAATCATCTCTTTAATTTGGTGACCTGCGGCTTCTGTAATTGTAAAATTCATACTCAAAACCCTCCTTCATAATTCCTATTTCTAGTATATCGAGAATAACTCGTTTACTTCAACAAGTTCAACTCCTGTTTAACGAAACTCTTTTCGTCATTTTGCCTTAGAGATATAATATTCACCTTCACAAATTGTTTCTGCAGCCCCACGCATTAGAACTCTTCCATCCTCTTCCCATGTAATATGCAAATCTCCACCTGCTAAATGAACAGTAATCTCATTACCTCTTGTGGCCTTCTTATTCAAGATGGCTGCTACAGCAGCAGCACATGCACCAGTCCCACAGGCTTGAGTAATTCCTGAACCTCTTTCCCAGACACGGAAATGAAGCTCTGTTTCATTGACATACTCAACAAATTCAACATTAATACTCTCTGGGAAACGCTCATCTTTCTCAATAACTGGTCCTAATGTTGTTAATGGAGCTTTTGCTATATGATCAATAAAGAAGACTGCATGAGGATTGCCCATAGAAACTCCTGTCATATACATCTGATTTCCGGCAAATTCAATTTCCTCGTTAATTACCCGTTCCTCTTCTGGACCTATCATAGGAATTTCTTTTCTTTTTAAACGTGGTAAACCCATATCAACTGTAACTTCAACAACGTGATCATCTTCAGTGTGAATATATGCCTCAACTACTCCTGAAAGTGTTTCAATATGAAACTGTTTCGTTTCGACAATTCCATGCTCATAAGCATATTTTGCAACACAACGAAGACCATTCCCACAATTTTTCCCTTCAGAACCATCACTGTTAAAAATACGCATTTCTATAGGTGCTTTCTCCGATGGACAGATTAAAATTAATCCATCAGAACCAATTCCTGTATTTATATTAGCTACTTCTATTGCCAAAGCTGATAGTTGTTCTTCTCTTAGTTTTTCTTCAAACATATTTACATATATATAATTATTACCAAGTCCGTGCATTTTTGTAAAACGAAATGAATCCATAACGAAGCTTCCTCCCTATAACTTGATATGTTTTTATGTGATAAAATGTGAAATTTTCAATTTTCCTAAGTATAATTATCTTTCAATATGAACACAATAGAAATATCCCCCGTTTCTCAATATATGGTACAAAAACTCCTGTTATATTTACAGGAGTTTTTGTATGTTCTATGAAATACACATAATATAATTTAGCCATTTTAACTCTCTAAAATAACTTCTTCCTTAAGAAATAAACACCAACACATGCTCAAAATAAGAATAAGCTATGATTTTTCATACCTCATTCTCTTCTAGTTAGGAAATGAACAAGCTGAAAAGCTATATCTAATAAAAGAGCACTCTGCTACATAATCTAAGCAGAGTGCCCTTATTTTAAAACATAGGATTTTCTTCCAAATATTGATAAATATTATTAACAAGCAACTCTGGTGTATCTCCTATTACGACTTCTCCATTCACTAGCGCAAATAAGCTTTGAGAGCACTTACCACAATAACCAAGACATCCATATTCGATTACATCTAAGTTTGGATCCTTCTCTAGCTTTGCCCGAGCCTCTTGAGAACCGCTAGCCAGATTGCTTATACAAAATTCTATTATTGGCTTCATGTTTTCTCACCTCTATTGCGTTTACTATGCTAACTTCTTTTAGTTGAATCGTCAATTCATTGCTCTATGTCTTGGCTCCAAATCTATGTGAAACTTATATAATAATATATATCATGTGTCAACTAATTACTTACAGTCACTACCCAACTTACCCATTCAATAATTACCATCATTTGCACTTTCTATTACTTATCAATTGTTGTTATTTTGACACAATTCCGATATAATTTACTATGAATTTTAATTTAAAGACGTATCACATGTAGTAATTTTGTTATCGTTTACACATCACTTCATTCATTTGCATCAATAGTATATTCTTAATTTCATTCGTACAGACAAAAGGGGACATTTCATAATGAAGAACTTAGTTATACTCGGTGGCGGTTATGGTGGTATGCGCATATTACAAAGGATCTTTCAACATATCCCTAGTGATATTAACGTTATTTTAGTTGATCGCATGCCATATCACGGTCTAAAAACTGAATACTATGCCCTAGCAGCAGGGACTATTTCAGATAAACACACACGTGTTGATTTCCCAACACACCCTCAATTATCATATCGAAATGCTAATGTCAGTGAGATTGATATTGAAAACAATAAAATTCATTTTTCAAACGGTGAAGATCTTGAATATGAAGATTTAATTATTGGTCTAGGATGTGAAGATAAATATCACAATGTTCCTGGTGCAGATAAATATACTTACAGTATCCAAACTATAGAAAACGCACGTAATGCTTATCAAGCACTAAACAATTTAAATAAGAACGAACTTGTATGCATTGTTGGTGGTGGACTTAGTGGCGTTGAAATGGCTAGTGAGTTACGAGAAAGCCGTCCTGATATAAGAATTAAATTATTAGATCGTGGAACGCGTATTCTTTCAAGCTTTCCAGAAAAACTAAGTAATTATGTTGAAGGCTGGTTTCATGAGCATGATGTTGAAATTGTTCATAATGCAAATATTACAAAAGTTGAGTCTAATACTCTATACAATAATGATGAAGCGATTGATTGTGGTGCAATCGTTTGGACAGCTGGAATTCAACCAAATAAAATTGTCGGTAACTTGAATGTTGAAAAAGATCAATATGGACGTGTCGTACTAACTGAACAGCACCACTTGTTAGATAACGAACATGTCTTCGTAGTCGGAGATTGTGCAAGCCTTCCACACGCGCCAAGTGCTCAATTAGCAGAAGGTCAAGCCGAACAGATCGCTGTCGTATTAGCAAAACGCTGGAATAACGAAGCTCCTCCAGAAAGCTTCCCACCTATTAAGCTAAAAGGGGTTCTTGGCTCGCTCGGTAAAAAGAGTGGATTTGGGGTTTTAAAAGATACCGCACTTACAGGTCGTGTACCTCGCCTTCTTAAATCAGGTGTCCTTTGGATGTACAAAAACCATAATGGATGACGATAAATTTGTTTAACATTAATTCATGTATATTATAACAACTTGTACATTCTTTAGATTTACAGTTCCTTATTTTATGATTACGCAATAACTAAGCGGCTTACCTCATTTGATGTGGTGCCGCTTTTTTATTATAACGAAATATATTATTATGGTAAATTAATTGGCTCAAGACCAAGCTTTTCAATTTCACGATAAATGCGTTTTAATGTTGGATTTCCTTCAGCTACAATTTCTTCTTCAATTAAAACCAATGGATAGAAGAACTCTCCTGCTAAAATTCTTTCTGCGAGTGGTTGATGTTGTTCTTCTGCTGACTCTATATCAATGTATTGAAAGTTTAATTGTTCTGAATCGTACTTACGTTCAATCGCTGCTTGTAACCACTCATACGTTTCCTTTGATGATGGTTCATGTATACAGCTTGCACAAGGCTTTTCACTACCATAAACCGTTACGTATATCCCCATATTTTTCATAACCTTCTCCTTTCATCAAAAGCAAATATAAAACATTATAAATATTACTACTATTTTTATTTTACAATTGTTTTCAGAACAAATAAACACTATACACATAGAAATTACTTCGGTTTTTAAGTTGTGTTCATAGATTTTTAGCGTTTAAACAATTATAATATAAGGTATGGAAAGGAGTCGATTTGAATGACAGAGCAAGTACAAGAGGTATTAGATAAACTGCGCCCATTCTTACTTCGTGATGGAGGAGACGTAGAACTAGTTGATATTGAAGATGGTATCGTTAAATTACGTCTTATGGGAGCATGTGGTAGCTGCCCTAGTTCAACAATTACGTTGAAAGCAGGTATTGAACGTGCATTACTTGAAGAAGTACCTGGTGTTAAAGAAGTCGAACAAGTTTTTTAATTTTAAATTCAAAACCCCCATTCAAGGATATTATTCTTCTTGAATGGGGGTTCTTTATTATAATTATAAGATTGGTGAATTCTCTTCACTATGAACGAATTCGTGTGAAGTTCTAACTCCTGTACGGTCTATCTTTAATTGAGAAATGTCAGCATTTGCGAAGTGCTTTTGCAAACCTATTATAATCTCTTCGCCTTTTCCAACAGGGGCAAACGCGATCATCGTAGGACCAGCTCCACTTAAGGCAATTCCATAAGCCCCAAGTTCATCTGTTAATGCAATAATCTCGTTCATCTCCTTCACAAGTTCACCACGATAAGGTTGGTGAAAACGGTCTCGTTTCATCATTTTTCCTGCAAGATCCCAACGATTTTGCATAATTGCCGCTACTAACACGTTGCTCACAGCACTAGCTTCAACAGCGTCTTTATAAGCAAGATTATCCGGTAGTACATGGCGTGCTTTCTCTGTCTTCAATTCATAAGTTGGAATATACACTACAATATCAACTTGAGGATAAATATCATGAATAACATCTGTATCATCTTCTCGATGACTTCCAACCACTAGTCCACCATATAAAGAAGCAGCAACATTGTCTGGGTGTCCTTCGAACAAGCTTGCAAGTCGAAGCTTCTCATATGGTTCAATATCTAGTTGTAATAATTGAACACCAAGTTCGATACCCGCAACTATAGCTGCTGCACTGCTTCCAAGCCCTCTAGATAAAGGGATATCACTCGATACTTCTACAAGTGTTGGAGGTAGTTCTCTATTCACATAAGCTGCTACAGCTTCAACAGCTTTATAAACAAGATTATCTTTACCCTCTGGAATACCTTCCAACTCTCTTGATTTCGGCACAAACTTCCACTCATGATGTGGTGTAGCTTCTAATGTAGTATAGCGATTTAGCGCTAATCCTACTGAATCAAAACCGGGACCTAAATTTGCCGTGCTACCCGGAACTTTAATCACAATTTTTTCTTTCATCATTGCGTAACACGCCCTTGAATATGCTCGAACACTGTTTCTTCATCATTCGGCAATACAACTGGTTTTACAACAGCTGTATCCATCGCACATTCAGGGTCTTTTAAACCATTTCCTGTTAAGACACAAACAATTTTTGAACCTTTTTTAATTTCTCCAGATTTTAATTGTTTCATAACACCAGCAAGTGAAGCACATGATGCAGGCTCTGCAAAGATCCCTTCTCGTTGTGTAATCAGTTGATATGCTTCAAGAATCTCTTCATCAGAAACTTCATCAATCTTCCCATTCGACTCTTCTGCAGCATTCACTGCCTTATCCCAACTTGCTGGATTTCCAATTCGAATTGCTGTTGCTATCGTTTCAGGTTCTTCAATGACTTCATTTCTTACAATCGCAGCTGCACCTTCTGCTTCAAATCCACGCATTTGTGGAAGACCTGTTTGTTTTGCTTCATGATACTCTTTAAACCCTTTCCAATAAGCTGTAATATTACCTGCGTTACCTACTGGAATTGCAAGTATATCTGGAGCTGAACCAAGCTGATCACATACTTCAAAAGCAGCTGTTTTTTGTCCTTCAATACGATATGGATTTACTGAGTTCACTAGCGTTATAGGAGCTGTTTCACTTAACTTTCGTACCATCTTCAATGCTTGGTCAAAGTTTCCCTTAATCGCATAGATCTCTGCACCATACATAACTGCTTGAGCAAGCTTTCCTGCAGCAATTTTCCCATCAGGAATCAATACAATACAACGCATTCCTAACCGAGCAGCATACGCTGCAGCAGCTGCGGAAGTATTACCAGTCGACGCACACATAATCGCATTGCTTCCTTCTTCCTTCGCTTTTGCAACTGCCATAACCATTCCACGATCTTTGAAGGATCCTGTTGGATTTGCTCCTTCATATTTCACATAGAGTTCAACACCAAACTCCTTTGATAGATTCTCTAATGGAAGTAATGGTGTATTTCCTTCATTCAATGAAAGCAATGGTGTTTCTTCATTCACTGGTAAGTAATCATGATAATGCCTAATTAGTCCTCTCCACCATTTCATAACTCTCTCATTCCCCTTCCACACGATAATTACTTTTCACTTGATAAACAACATCTAGATGCATTAATTTTTGCATTACATCATCATAATTTTGCTTACTTGCAGTATGTGTAACAATAACAATCTCTGCAAGACCACTCTTATCTTCAAATGGAACTTGGAGAATTTTCTCAAAGCTTACGTTATGATTAGAAAAAACTGTTGTTAATTCAGCAAAAACTCCAGCCTCATCTTTTACATGTAATCGAATGAAATATTTCGAATAGATTTCACTTGCATCTTTTAAACGTTTTTCAAATTGTGGCTTAATAATGCTGCTACCATTAACCCCAAGACGCATATTTTTCATCACATTAACCAAATCTGATACAACCGCTGTTGCTGTCGGTAACTTACCAGCACCAGGACCGTAAAACATTGTCTCGCCAACCGCTTCTCCATATACATACACTGCATTGTATACATCATGAACAGAAGCAAGCGGGTGGTCTACTGGTAGTAAAGTTGGCTGTACGCTTACTTCAACATTACCATTTGTTTTACTCGCAATACCAATTAACTTCATTGTATAACCTAGACGCTCACTGTAATCAAGGTCTTCTTCTGTAATATTCGAAATACCCTTAACTGAAACATCTTCTAAATCAAGATGCATAGAAAAACCTAATGTTCCTAAAATAGCCATCTTACGAGCAGCATCTAAACCTTCTACATCTGAAGTTGGGTCAGCTTCAGCGTACCCTAATTGTTGTGCTTCTTGTAACACTTCTTCATATGCTCGACCTTCTTGAGACATTTTCGTTAAAATGTAATTTGTAGTACCATTAACAATACCCATCATCTTCATAATTCGATCTGATGCTAACCCTTCCACTAACCCACGTAGAATAGGAATCCCACCAGCAACACTTGCCTCATAGAAAATATCACAATTATTTTTATAAGCTTCCTCATGAAGCTCTCTACCATGAATAGCCATCAAATCTTTATTAGCTGTAACAACATGCTTTTTATTTTTTAATGCTTTAAGAATATATTCACGAGTATGCTCAACTCCACCCATTACTTCAATCACAACATCGACTTCTGGATTTGATAATACTTCATCTGGGTTTGTCGTTAGCTTCTCTTCCGCTAAATTAACATCACGTTTTTTGCTTGTATCCCTTACTAATACCTTCATAATTTCAACTGGACACCCTATCTGATGCATCAGTTTATCTTGGTGCTCTTCTATAATTTGCACGACACCACTACCTACTGTTCCTAGCCCGAGCAAACCAACAGATATTTTTTCTATCATGGTCCCATCCCCTTTAAGTGTCTTTTCATAAAGAACATTTGTATTCTGTTAAAGGACATTATAGTAGCTATTATCTACTAATACAAGAGGCGTTTTGCTTTAAATTAAAATAAAAAACGCATCATGTACGTCGTTATTAACTTTTCAATCTATATTGATTTTTCAGAAAAATTTTACACTACCATCTCTCACAAATAAAAGAACGTTTTTATAATGACCAATTTAACGGATAAATAATAAGTTTAATTTATACATTTACAGGTGTTATTGGTTTTTTCCCTTGTAACACCGAACTTATATTTCTTACCGCAAGTTGCATCATCTCATGCCTTGTTTCTATACTCGCACTACCGATATGAGGAAGTGCAGTCACATTACTCAAACTTAATAATGGATGTTTACTTGAAATAGGCTCTTCCGTGAACACATCTAATCCAGCAGCTGTAATCTCACCACTCTTAAGCGCATGATAAAGTGCATCCTCATCAACAACTGCTCCACGAGACGCATTTACAAAAATGGCCGTATTCTTCATTTTTCCGAAAGCTTCCTTTCCAAATAAACCTTTAGTCGATTCAGATAGCGGAACCATACATACTACAAAATCACTTTTCTCTAATAACGAATTAAAATCACAATAGACAGCCCCATAGGTTGTCTCTGCTTTACTATTTCTAGTTCGATTATAATACAAGATATTCATATCAAACCCTTTTGCACGCTTTGCAACAGCTTGTCCAATCCTTCCTAACCCTACAATACCTATTGTTTTGTGATGAACATCTCGTCCCGCTAACAGCATTGGCGCCCAATTAGTCCATTTGTCATCTTGAATATATTGATTTGCTTCAATTAAACGTCGTGCTGAAGCCATCACCAACAAAAAGACTAAATCAGCTGTTGTCTCATTTAACACATCTGGTGTGTTTGTCACAATGATATTACGCTCATTTGTCGCATTTATATCAATATTATCGTAGCCAACAGCTAAGTTAGCAATCACTTTTAGATTAGTAGCAAATTTTAAAAGTTCATCATCAACATGGTCGGTTAACATCGTTAAAAGTGCGTCCGCCTTTTGTGATTCCCTCATTAAAATGTCACGAGGAACTGGTTCTTCTTCATTATTCCACATATGAACATCTGCAAACTTATATAATGGTTTTATAATTTCATCGTCTAACTTACGAGTAATATAAATATATGGTTTCACAAAGAATCTCCCCCTTACGAGCAATCTTGCTTATCATCATAGCATAGCAATAAAGCGCAACATCTATCAATATGAATATGTTACTCATTCAACGAAGGTGGTACAAGAACTTTTTTAAATATTGAAATTTTTCCTACATAAGTAAAGCCTGGCTTTCGCCAAGCTTTACTTATAACCAATGAAGAGTTGGTAGGTTGAGTTTTTCTGGAGACAGTCCAACATTTTGATAGAAATCACGAATAAAATATTCATATTGTTTATTATTTTTTATAATATGCCGAAGCTGATGAGTATATTTTTCCCTTTCTACGTCTGAGTGAGCCATAAAATAACCTTCCACACACTCAAAGTAATGCTGTGGAAATAAAAGTCTTGCATACACCATCCGCCATCCGTAAAGTGATAAACCACCACGTGATTCGTAATCATTTAGAAAGGTATTTATTTCATGAAAGCAATGTGGATAGCCGTGTTCCCAATACAAAGTTCGAATCCACTCACCTACATCACGACTATAATGGTCATAAATCCATTCCCACGGAAATATTTCCCCTACCATTCTTTCAATACGTTTCATGCATATCGTTCCATCTAACCTCTCTCCCCGCACATCGTCTAGATCATTATCAGCAACATATTGAATCGCATTTTCAGTGACACCTAGAAAGTAAGGAAAGCTCTCAACAAACCATTGTTCAAACGAAGACGATAGTGAGTCATACATCTTTGAATACCAATATTCTTCCATTTGCTGAAGTCGAGTTGCCCAAATATCTTTCCATTTACCTAACCGATTTTGGTGTTGTGAAGAATATGGATAACTACGTCCTCTATTATGTCGTTCTTTCAGATAAATCCCATGAGTAGGTTCACTCATATCATTTTCTATAAACCCTGCTGATAATAGTACGTAACTGAGGTTCTCTTCTTTATAAACTAAAGATTGTTCTGCACTTGGAACAATTCTTAACACATTCGCCTCACCTTGCATATACATATAATCACTTAACATCTTCATTTCTAACAGTTCTTCTTCTTTCACTTGAATTGAAGTAAAAAAAATGCGCTGGTTTTGATATATATATTCTTCTCTACCACGATTATTTTGAACACCTTCTGGTTGGATTTGATAAAAGTCAAAGAGCTTTTGTACGTTCATTTTTACATTCCTCCCACTTATGACATGAATTACTATATTTTTATTCATCACATCTTTATATATGGCAGAATGTTCTTCATTAGTTTGGAAATAATAGAAATTAATACTCTTTTTTGACGCTAAATATTATACGTAAAGTTAGGTGAAGAATATGGGATCAAAAAAACCGTTAGATAATGTAGGGAAAAAAGCAATAGAATGGTTGGAAATGCGTGGGATTACAATTCAAGATCTTGCTGAACTTGTGTATTTTCTTCAAGTCAATTACCATCCAAATTTAGAAATGGATGAATGCATTTACAATGTGGAACGTGTTCTTGCCAAACGAGAAGTGCACAATGCGATTTTAACTGGAATTCAATTAGACCTGTTAGCAGAAAAAGGTGACATATTAGAGGAACCATTACAAGGGATTCTAATTCGGGATGAAGGGTTATATGGAATTGATGAAATTATCGCTCTATCCATTGTGAATGTTTACGGATCAATAGGTTTTACTAACTATGGATATATCGATAAAGAAAAACCAGGAATCTTGAAACAGTTAAATGATAAAACAACTGGAAAATGTCATACCTTCCTCGATGATATCGTCGGTGCAATCGCTGCTGCTGCATCAAGCCGTCTTGCACATCGAGCTGAAAACACTGAATGAGCCAATGAACACGTCACTTGGCTCATTCAGTATATGAATTTTATCTATTAACAGACAATAAACAAACATTATGTTCAACTACAAGCTTGCACTACAACGTTTATTGCGTGTAGATACACTCTTATAAATATTGAATCCAATCTTGCAATGAGTCAACTGTATAAGTCGGTTGACTATCATATTCAGTTAATCGCTCTTTTGATGTAACCCCAGTATGAACAAGCAGAGTATCTAAACCAGCGTTCATTCCAGCCATTATATCAGTATCATAATTATCACCAATCATTATTGTTTGATTCTTATTTGTTCCAAGTGCCTCTAGCGCCTGTTCCATAATGATTGATTCAGGCTTTCCGATAAATGTCGGCTTTATTTGTGTAGAAACAGCAATAACTGACGTCAAAGAGCCATTACCAGGAAGAAGACCACGTTCAGTTGGTATGGCGATATCACTATTAGTAGAGATGAATGTTGCTCCTGCACGCACACCAAGACATGCCTTAGTTAATTTCTCATAATTAATATCACGATCAATTCCAACAACAACATAATCAGGATGCTCAGATACTATTTCTAAACCTTTTTCTTTGAGTGCAAATTCAAGTCCCTCTTCACCAATATAATAAACAGAGGCATTCTTTTTTTCTTTTGCAATATAGTTTGCTGTTGCCATGCTCGTTGTGAACACTTGGTCTTCAGAAGCAGGAATGTCAAAACTTCGCAACTTTTGCGCAACCTTTTCTGGTCTTGTAGAAGAGTTATTTGTAACAAAAAGGTATGGAAGTTCGCGATCTTTCAATGCTTTCACAAAATCAGATGCTGCTTCAATACGTTCACTGCCTCTATACATTGTTCCATCTAGATCGATTAAATAACCGGTGTATTTCTGCATGCTTAGCCTACTTTCTCAATCTATATATACTCTATCATTCCATCGACTTAGGTTTAACATTCATTTTTATGTGCGAAAAATCTTTATTGTAGATAGATCTAATAGACAAAATCGATATAACTTTTACAATTGTGAATTATTTCCTATTTCACAAAACTTCTATATTATGGCTTAAAAGCCGACACTGGACCTAATTCTTCTTCTAAATAACGTCTTACCTTTTGAGCAAAGTTCGGCAGGCGCTCTGCTTCAGTTTGAAAGACACTTCTTAGTTGTTCATGATTAATGTCCAAATAATGTTGAACGAGCATTTTACGATATGTAATGAATTGCTTGAAGACACGTTCGTCTTCATTATCAATTACCTTTTCATCCAACATAATATCTATTACATCATCATAGCTTCCTGGATCACGCATAATAAATCCATCTATCATTGCATTACCTACATCAATAATGGCTTCAATTGTCATATGAGCAACACGTTCTAAAGCGATCTTTTCAGTAATTTGTTCAAAATTTCTCTCTTCTTTCAACCACTGAGATAATTCTTCTAAATAAAACAATTTCGCTTCTATTTGATCTCGATCAACAAAATACATTCTGTCACCCCTCATATTTCTAACGCATTTTCCATCTATATGCCTGTTCTATTTTAGCATAGATAGTATATAGAGATTAAAAAAATCACAAAGCGGACAAAATTAGAAAAAACAGTTTATATCAACTTGCAATAAAGTAAAGCTTACCTTATTAGTATCAATAAACCGATTACCTGATCTGAAGGATATTCATAACTAAATAGCTTCACAATTTACACTTTCTTATCTTATATTTTTGTCCATAAAGATGTCTAACCTCTCCGAAAGCTTTTCCTTTTTTATAAATGCTTTGCTATGATAGTAGTGATTAAAAAAGAAAACCGACCTATCCCCTTTAAAATGATTTACTAATAATGAGGCTACTTTCTAAAAATAGGCCGTTTCATCAACATCAGAAATCTCCCTATTTTCTTACAATTGTAGACATTATCTTATATAAGGGAAAGACGAGGTATTGGAGGAGACGAACTTGGAAAGAGAACTAGCACTTGAACTTGTACGGGTAACAGAGGCAGCAGCCATCGCATCTGCTCAATGGCTCGGTCGTGGAAAAAAGAATGAAGCTGATGATGCTGCTACAACGGCAATGCGCACGATGTTTGATTCGGTTAGCATGGATGGAACAGTTGTTATTGGTGAAGGTGAATTAGACGAAGCACCTATGCTTTATATTGGTGAGGAATTGGGCACAAAAAATGGACCTGCTGTCGATATAGCAGTTGATCCACTAGAAGGTACCAATATTGTAGCAAAAGGTCACCAAAATGCATTAGCTGTAATAGCGATTGCTGATCGTGGCAATCTTTTACATGCGCCTGATATGTATATGCAAAAAATAGCTGTAGGAAAAAACGCAGCTGGAAAAATCTCATTAGATGATCCAATTGAAAAAACAATTGATATTGTCGCAGAAGCCAATAACAAACGTGTTCATGACTTAACCGTTATTATACAAGAACGTGATCGTCATGCCGATCTTATTGAACGCATTCGAGCTAAAGGAGCTCGTGTTAAATTATTTGAAGATGGGGATGTAGGTGCTGCGATTGCAACAGCTTTACCTCAAACAGGGATCGATCTTTTCATTGGAACTGGTGGTGCACCAGAAGGTGTTATTTCTGCTGCGGCAATTAAGGCGCTACGTGGAGATATGCAAGCTCGTCTTGTTCCTTATAATGAAAGTGAAGTCGAACGGTGTAAGAAAATGGGACTTGAAGACCCTCGTCAACTATTGACGCTTAACGACTTAGTTGGTGGTGATGATGCAATTTTCGCTGCAACTGGGGTTTCTGCTGGAGAACTAGTTAACGGTGTCCGCTTCCTAGGTGGTGACCTTGCTGAAACTGATTCTATCGTTATGCGTGCAAAAACTGGTACTGTTCGTTACATTAAGACTCACCATCACTTGAACAATAAACCTCACTTACGAACGGAAGATTAATCCTACGGACAAATTTATGTGCAAAATATAAAAGAAAGGAGTATAAACATGTCTGAACGTTTTTTCTTATATGATGAGAAAGAAAACTCTGATACACGTTTCATAAGCTTTATGGGTGAGAATCAACGCTTTGACTTAGCTATCGTTAAAACGAGTCGTTATTATGGAAAGCAGCTCGTTTTAGATATTCAAAGTGGGCGATTTGCAATTATTGGTCCTGATGATTTAAATGAAGAGGGCTATCTTGAGCACGCATACAACATGAATGAAGAGGATGCTGAAGAGCTAAAAGAATTTTTAAAAGGAATTACAGGTTAATTTTATTTTCTACATGAAAAGCACTTCCTACGGTAATTATACTGTTTAAGGAGGTGCTTTTTCTTATGAAAAAAGAGAAAGCTCAATATTCCGATTTTTCTAACGTTGAAACTCAACGTAACTTTTTAACACCTGAACAGCTCCCAGAGGGGCCTTACGGCGCACCTAGAAATAAGGAAACACCGGTAATTAACAAAAGCTCTTCATGGAAAGAAGGTCAACGTTATTATAGTGCCTTTAACTATGAATTCAAATCACTACACCAAAACCTTGAAAGAAAGTTTCCCGGTGCGCACCCTACACACGATGACCCGAATAAAAACGAAGAGAGTCCATATACCGGTAAATAATGTTGCATACCGAAGAGGTACATTTCGCCCACACTCAAACCTTATGAACTACGCAATAACATCAACGAACTAATGATAAAGTCGCACAATTAAGTGTGACTTTATTTACGAATTTTTCTCAATACAAAATACGCACACCCGAAATTACAATATTCATACAGCCATTCAGAAAGAGTGCTAATTTTCGTATCATAAGTAGATCGTTGATTTTGGTCATCAAAAAAACCACGTAAGCGAAGCTGATTGTAACCCCAATCGCCTACAATATAATCATATCTATGTAATATTTCACTATATCTGTCTTTGAATGCTTCTTCGTTGAATCCATTTTTTACATCTTCAATAATTTCGTATGTAATACCTTCCACTTGAATGTTCATATACTCACCTCTACTTTTTTACATTTTATCATAAAATGCAGGTTTTCATATACTTGTCTATGTCCAGCAATTACTACTTATTAACTAAAATAATTTGGTCAAGCTAATAATCGAGGAGGTGCATAAGATGAATAAATCATTAATGACTGTTGGTCTTTTGGGTACGCTGTTCCTCAGTGGTTGTCAAGCTGGTAATGAGGTAAATGAAGGTGCCTATGGGAATAATAACACAATGAACATGAGTAATTACAACGAAGGTTATAATACCCAAATGGGTAATGCAGATTCAACTGCCACACAATACGGTTTCGTCCGATACCAGAAGAAGATGGCATCAGATAATCGAATAGATAATAATGATCTTCCCATCCTTAACCGTGAGCAAGTTGCAAGCATGATTAGTAAAATGGCTACACAGATTCCAAATGTGAATGATGTTGCAACTTTGGTTACTGATGAAGAAGTGTTAATCGCTTATCAAACCGATTCTCAGGATCGCAATGAAACAGCGGATCAAGTTAAAAAAACAGCTTTATCTGTCGTACCACGGTATTATCACGTGTACGTATCAGATGATGTTAAAAAATTAGACGAAATTGAGCGTTATTCTGGCATGAATGTGTATACAGACAATGTTGAGTACAACATCGATGACATGATTAAGCAAATGTTAAAGTCTCCTCAAGGTAAAAAAATGAGTACGGGAGAAAATGAAAATGGTGAAATGCAAGGAGAGGTCAATGAAGGTTTAGATGAAGATATGAACAAATAATTGTTAACCAAAAAAGCCGCTCTACAAGAAACCTATGTAGATGACGGCTTTTTACATTATTTTTGTTTTGCTGCATTTACTTGCTCATCAGCATGATAAGAAGAACGAACAAGCGGTCCTGCTTCACAATGGCTAAACCCTTTACTCATTGCAATTTCCTTCAACTCAGCAAACTCGTCTGGATGATAGTATTTTTGAACCTTCAAGTGTTTTTTTGTAGGTTGTAGATATTGTCCAATTGTAATAATATCTACATTATTTGCGCGAAGATCGTCCATTGTTTCAATAATCTCTTCCATTGTTTCACCCAAACCAATCATTAGACTCGATTTAGTTGGAATTTCTGAATTCATTTCTTTTGCTCGACGTAAAAATTCTAATGTACGATCATATTTTGCACGTGCACGAACTCTCGGAGTTAAGCGGCGCACCGTTTCAATATTATGATTCATAATACTTGGACCTGCATCCATTAAGATACGTAGATTTTCTTCATCTCCACTCATATCTGAAGGCAAAACTTCAATTGATGTATTCGGAGAAAATTCACGGATTTTACGTACTGTCTCTGCAAATACAGTAGCTCCACCATCTTTTAAGTCATCTCTTGCAACAGCTGTAACAACAACATGCTTCAATTTCATTAATTTAACCGAAGCTGCTACACGTTCTGGTTCTTGCCAATCAAGTTCACTCGGAAGACCAGTCTTAACAGCACAGAAGCGACAGGCACGCGTACAAACATCACCTAAGATCATGAATGTAGCAGTTTTCCTTTCACCCCAACACTCGTGAATGTTAGGGCATTTTGCCTCTTCACATACTGTATGTAGACTTTTTTCTCTCATCATCTTCTTAAGACCGTTGTAGTTTTTATTTGTATTTAACTTAATCTTAAGCCAATCGGGCTTTCTGATATGCTCTTCACTCTTTGCCATACAGGTCACTCCATCTCTATCTATGTTGTATTTCAAACACATAATTCGTGAAAAAATTTATTTCTATTTATAAATATTTATCTTTGACTGTTTACAAACTACAACATCACTTTAACATATCCTCGTAGCTGTTTCCAACTAAGTGTTTCTACTGTAGACATTTTTCCTTCAAACGAACTCATCACCTATTTTTTCCACATATGAATTATAGCGATAAGACAAACACTAATTCTTAAATAGACTTCAAAGGAGGATGTGGTCTGTGAAGAAAATAGCTATATGTCTTATCGTATTTGTTATCTACAGTGTACCGCTGACAGTTTCAGCAACAACAGACTATGAGGGGCGACAACACTTATATAGTAAAATGGAAACAATCACACAAATTCCATGGTATTATTTTGCGGCGGTTGATCAATACGAACGTAACATACGTAATGCTAGAAAGGACCTACCAGACACTGAAACATTAATTGGTATTTATTTTTCACCTCAACAATGGGTAGGTCCATTAAATCCAGATATAATTGACAACGATCCATTGTCGATTGAAATCTTCAATGGCATTGGATTAGATGGAAATGGTGATGGTAAAGCAGATCGAACAAATGACGAAGATGTTATTTATACAATGGCTATGTACTTATCTTCTTATGGAACGGACAAGGAAAACCTTAAAATAGCCTTATGGGATTATTATAAAAGAGATAAAACGGTAAATTTCATAATGAATTACGCTCGTATATATGAAAAGTACGGCGTGAACCTTGATAAACATGCATTCCCACTTCCTTTACATGCAAATTACAGTTATCGAAGTACTTGGGGAGATCGTCGTGGGTGGGGAGGATTACGAATTCACGAAGGAACAGATCTGTTTGCAGGTTATGGTGTACCTGTAAAAGCAACAGGTTATGGTTTTGTAGAAATGAAAGGTTGGAATGAATATGGAGGTTGGAGAATAGGTATTCGAGACATTAATAATGTATATCATTATCTCGCTCATTTAAGAGGATTTGAAAAAGGAATAGACGTTGGGTCAATTGTAGAACCAGGCACGATCATTGGGTATGTCGGTAGTTCTGGTTATGGTCCACCTGGAACACAAGGAAAGTTCCCCCCACATCTTCATTACGGTATGTACAAAGATAACGGTATAACTGAATGGTCTTTTGATCCATATCCATACTTAAGAGCTTGGGAAAGAAAAGAACGTATTGAACGTAAGAAGAAATAAGAAAAAAGACTGATTTAACATTAGTTACTCAATGTTAAATCAGTCTTTTTATTTTTAAGATTTTGATTTTTTCACCGCGTTTAATACGCTAGCAAAAAATCCTCCCCATAATACAATGATACCGATAACCATCATAAAAAGTGCTCCCATGCTCATTAGCTCGATACCTCCTTGTTATCAGTAGGAATTTCAAGTGTATCTGCCTTCCACTTTTTCATTGAGAAAACAAAGCCTATCAAAATAGCAAATGCTGCTACTATCCAGCCGTACGAAACAACAAATTGCATTGGATATCCACCATAAGGTTCTTTAATATTTTCAATGAATAAGCGAATCATCATGAATCCTAAAACAACAGGTGTAATAACACTTAAACAAATAGTCCACCAAGAGCCTAAACGAATATCTGAAACGCCATTTGCATGGTCTTTCAAATCTTTCATATTACGTAAAACCCAAGCTACAGCAATAACTTCAATTAATCCAGCTAATGCAATACCGAAGTTATTAATGAAGTAGTCAGCTACATCAAGGAATAATAATCCACCTTGCGTCGCAAACAAGATTGAAACTAATGCTGAAAGTCCTCCACCGATAAGTACTGATTTTGTACGAGAAATATTGAATTTATCTTGTACACCAGCAACGAAAGTTTCAACAATTGAGATTAGTGACGATAATCCAGCAAGCACTAATGAACCGAAGAATAAGAATCCAAACAGACCATTTAATGCAGGGAATTCATTAATGATTTGTGGGAAAACAACAAATGCTAACCCAACTCCACCAGCAACAACCTCTTCTACTCCTAAGCCTTGTTGTGTAGCCATAAATCCTAATGCACTGAATACACCAATACCAGCAAGAAGCTCAAAAGATGAGTTTGCGAAACCTGTAATAAATGCATTGTTCGTAATATCTGATTTCTTTGGAAGATAACTTGAGTACGTAACCATAATTGCAAATGCAATTGATAAACTAAAGAAAATTTGTCCATATGCCGCTACCCATACTTTAGGGTCAGACATCAATGACCAATTTGGTTTGAAGAATGCATCTAGGCCTAATGCAGCACCCTCTAATGTTACCGCACGAATACATACAAATAAGAATAATACCACTAATAATGGAATGAAAATTTTATTTGCAACTTCAATACCTTTTTTAACACCTTTAGTTAAGACACCTAATACAATAATCCACACAATAATAAGTGGAATGAATACACTAGGTACGATAGAACCTGTTTGACCAGCATCAACCGTTAATTTTAAATAATCATTATATAAGAACGATTCAGTATCACTACCCCATTTCAAATCGAAAGAGAAGATACTATACATTACAGCCCAAGCAATAATTACTGAATAATAAGTAGAAATGACAAATGATATGGCAACTTGCCACCATCCCATCCATTCTGTCTTCTTATTCATTCGAGCATAAGATAATGGTGCTGACCCACGATACTTATGACCAATCGTAAATTCCAAAACTAATAGTGGAATACCAGCTGTTAATAACGCGATAAGATAAGGTAAGAAGAAAGCACCTCCACCATTCTCATACGCCGTCGCTGGGAAACGCCAAATGTTACCTAGACCTACCGCTGAACCTACTGCCGCTAATATAAACCCGGCACGTGTCCCCCATTGTGGACGATTTTCCATAAAAGACACCCTCCTTAATTCATTAGTACAACCCATTCTCGTAGTGAAACACCTAGAGTAGAATTGCTAAGATTTAGTGTTTTCAGATAATTATAATTTCTATACCTAGTATAGACGCACTAGGACAATATGTCAAAGTATTCTTTAAATTATTTACCTAAGCATATTATCTTAATATAAAAGTATATTCTTAACTTGTATGATCACCTTATCCATAGTATTAAATATAATAAAAGTTAATCGACTAACTAACAATAATTGTCTTCATCCGTCTCTATAAGTCGTGATATGAATTAGAGAGCGTCAATTAATAGGTATTAAACGATAATCAATATATATAAGCATCACCATTCATTATTCTTTACACATTCCATATAGCACCATTTTCATACTAAACTCGACATAAAAGCATATAAACTTATTTTTTTATAATAAAAAAGAGCAAAGAAGTTCTCCTTCTTTGCTCTCAAAAACCATTCATTAAACATCTAAAATCACAAAATTATTATATTATATTTTCACCCTAATATGCCTCAACATACTTAGGTTGTACTATGCTGGTTTTGAAGCTGTACTACGAAAAATGAATACAACTACTACTAATAAAGCTACACTGAATCCAAGACCTACAAGTGTACTACCTGTTAAACCAAGTGCAATGTAACCAATTGACGCAATGATTGCAGATAATATAGCATACGGAAGTTGTGTTAATACATGATCAATATGATGCGCACCTGCACCAGTAGATGAAAGAATTGTTGTATCTGAAATTGGAGAACAATGATCTCCAAATACAGATCCCGCTAAAACAGCTGAAAGTGCTGGAAGCAATAACGTAATATCTGTTGCAGCAGCAATTTCTCCTGCAATTGGAAGCATAATACCAAATGTTCCCCATGATGTACCCGTTGCAAAAGCCATTACACCAGATAATAAGAAAAGAACAACTGGAAGATAAGCAATATTCATGTTTGACTGTTTAACGATTTCTGCTAAATATTCTCCCGTTCCTAACTGACCAATGATATCTACTATTACCCATGCGAAGATTAAAATATAAATAGCCGGTAACATTGATTTCGTACCTTCTACTAAACCTGCTCTTAAAACGTTACTTCCCATCTTATGTCTTGCATACATAAGAAGTGTCACTACTAATCCAAAAGTACCACCGTAAACGAGAGATGCTGCTACATCAGTATTCTCAAAAGCACTTAAAATTGTTGCAGGTCCTTCAGTTGCTTTGACACCTGTGTAAATCATCGCTGTTACCGTACCAATAATTAGAGAAATGATAGGGACAACTAGATCTGTAACTTTTCCCTCTTTACTCATTGGAAGTTCTGATTTTAATTCACCAGGAATATCACCCTTACTCGAATCAACAACCTCACCTGTATCAATAGCACGTTTTTCGTGTTTCTTCATACTAAATAGATCAATATTAAATATAGCTGTTGCAAAAACGAGTAAAATTGCTACAAAAACATATAAATTCATCGGAATCATTTGAATAAATGCTGTAAATGCTGATACATCTGTCACTTCATGTGCTACTAAAATCGAACCAATTAAAGCAATAATATATGCACCCCAGCTTGAAACTGGCGAAATTACACAAATCGGTGCTGATGTAGAATCAATTAAATAAGCAAGCTTTGCTCTTGAAATACGATGACGATCTGTAAGAGGCCGACTAACCTGCCCTACAGCTAAACTATTAAAATAGTCATCAATAAAAATAATAATACCTAAAAATGCCGTCACTAGCTGAGCACCCGCTCGTGTCTTCACTCGGTTCATTGCCCATTCTCCGAATGCACGACTACCACCACTTATCGTAATGAACGCAGTCATAATACCTAGTAATACCAAAAACAATAAAATATACACATTCCATGTATTTAGTGCACCATCAGAAATAAAGACGGCTTTAAAGCTTGCAAATATGGTAGAGAATGTACCACCTATTGATTGAGTTAACACCCATGCTCCAACTAATATACCAACGCCTAGTGAAAGCAATACCCGTCTTGTTAACACTACCATTAAGATCGCAGCGATTGGTGGAATAATTGTATAAAATGTTCCTTCCATCTTCCTACTCCTTTTTCTCGTGCCTTCTCAAACTCACTCGATAAAGAATCTATTTGTTATTATTTTCATAAATAATAAAATAGAAAAGGAAACCTGGACAAAAGTTTTCACAACAATAATGCAAAAATAAACACAAAAAAGGTAACGATAGAAAATAACCTATCATTACCCCATTTGTAATGTTATGTTATCCTCCATCACGATAGGAGCACTCCGCTGTTAAACGTACTTTACAGCGACAGTTCCGCCCTTATTCAGGACAGCCCCAACAGAGAATAAGCGACCTTTTTTCTCTGCTTCGGCAAAAAACCCTTTCCAATCCAGTCTTCGTTGTCATCCTCGTGGATTATACTCTTGTTTTTTGCACCTCTACCTCATCGTTATGAGAAGGCAATACTTTATTTTATTTTTTGAACAGAGTTCATTATAACAGCAAATTATTATATTGACAAACTTATCGTACATCTTTCGGAGGTATAAATGATGGATTAACAGTACCACTTCCACCACTATTGTATAAATATGGAACATCACCTTGTATGATGCGAATATCGACAGGGATATCAGCTGAAACTGTAGTTGCTTTAGCTGCAAAAGGGATTACGACTCGAAGATCAACTTCAACATGAATAAAAACTTTGAATTTGGCATTATTTATTCCATATGATGTGATTTCTTCTCGAACATCAGGTCTTACTGAACCAATCGCTGTAAAGCGGACAGGCACTTTTGGTCCTAAATTTGCAAGTAAGGCATTATTCGTTGCTTGACCAAGTGGCATTTCATAAACAATACCTTGTCGTCTCTTCTCTGGATCATCAACTTCAATATCAATATCAGGAGGCATTCCTGTATCTGGAATATTCCCTTCTTCAACTTGAGTTAAGTATTCCTGTACACGATATGTCGTTTCTCGTAATACAGTACTAACTACCCTTTGATTCCAACCTATAGAAGTGACTTTTCCTGTTGAGTCCTTTTCAATAAACACAAGCTGATCTACATTTAAATCTTCGGCTAACTTTTTATTGAATGCTTGATTAATTGCTTTATTAGCAATTTGTTGTGTTTTTGCTTCTGCAATGTTTAGTAGAGCTGGCTTAATTCCTTCATTAATAATCCATAAACCTTGAAATGTAAGGATTATAAAGGTGATAAATGTAATAAGAAAGACATAACGAAAAGGAAGTGGTCCTCTTCTTTTCAGACGTAGCCGCCTGCGAGCCATACAAACTCCCTCCTTCTTGTACATATGTATGCAAGAAGAAAGCAGCTCACGCCATATTCTTAATTTTTTCTATAATGTTAAATCTGCACCTGTAATAACGGTATTCAAATCTTTTGATAAATCTAACTCATACGGTTTCCCACACTGCCTACCCGCTTCTTCAATGATACGAATAATTGGCCGCTCACTTAGTCCTGGATTTGAACGAATGACAATACCTTTCCTCTGATCACTAAGTTCCACTTTCAATCCAGGTGGATAAATAATAATTGCCTTCCGAAATGCGTCGATTAATTCTTTATCAAATTGCGTACCAGAACCTGCATACAAAATTTCTAAACCTTCATGTGGCAGCATCGCTCTTCTATATACTCGATTAGAAGTTACAGCATCATACACGTCTGCAACGGCGATAATTCTACTATAATAATGTATATCCCTACCTTTTAACCCACGTGGATACCCACTACCATCAATACGTTCATGATGTTGATATGCACAATGCGCAGTTACTAATGAAAGTGTAGGCACTTTTCTCAATATATTAAATCCATATTCGGCATGATTTTTCATTTCAACGAATTCTTCATCAGTTAATCGACCAGGTTTAGTTAGAATTTCTATTGGAACCATCATCTTCCCAACATCATGTAACATTGCCCCTATGCCTATTTCCTCTAGTTCTCGCGGCGATAGTTTTAATTGATATGCAAGGGCTAGAGAATATATGGTCACATTCAAAGAATGTGAAAAAATGTAATTATCATAAGAATACACATCAGACATAAGAGATATTGCCTCTGGAATTCTACTAATATCACGTAATATATTCCTTATAACTTCATTAAATTGCTTGTCCAAACCACCTTGAACAAAAGCTTTTGATAGATCGTGATTTTTATGCACACTTTCTAATGTTTCTTTAATCGTACTCATTGCCTGCATTCTAGTTTCTATCGAGATTGGTTCTGTTAACTTTATGCCTTCGGACAACTGATCAACTATACAAACATGATCAACACCGTGTTCTTTTAAACGATTGATCAATTTATTAGTTAAGACTACTCCCTCACCAAGTAAAACTTGACCTTTATCATTAAATATTGGTTTCTCTAACACGACATTCTCTCTTAAGGAATCTATACTTACTAATCTCATAATGAACTCCTGACTATATATGTATTGTTATAATGAGACAATTCACTTATGATTGAAAACAATAATTTTCCTAATTCTCTATATTATTCATTTTTTCATTTTTTCCTTGCCAAGTAAACTATTAAATTATAAATATTGGAGATGTTCAATAATTTTGCACTTGTTATAGATATGTTTTAATGGTGAAATGTGAGGACTTACTTTAATCAGATGTACTATCTTAATACACTTTTAAGGAGTATCGTTTTAGAAAGTGTGGAGGTTATGTATAAATACGTGTAACGATATTTCACAACATAAGATTGAGGTTTAAGCTCCTTTTCATTAACTTAAAAAAGGCGTCTCTACTGACAGAGACCGCCCTTAAATCACAACATTTTCAACATAGCATCCTTGCCTTTCATCCCCTCATGGATTCCTATGTTTTCCGCTTCAATTGTCACCATCTGTAATGGTGCTTCTAGCAACTGTTCGATCGTTCTAACGCCAACTGCTCTTCCTGCAATTATTTTCCGATCCTTTAATTTTTCATTTAAAAGAGCAACATCGAGTGCACCACACATAATATATCCCTTATCACTTGTAACTGCCATGAAATTTGTTTTAGGCAGACTCAAAGTAACTGCAGTAAAGTGTTTTCCTTCAATCTCAATTGGGGTAACTGTCACCATTATCCTCACTCCCTCTCGATAATAACGTATGCATGTTTATCGCAAAGGGTGTAAAGGATAACGCGAAACTTAACTCACGTTTGATATACGATGATTCCTTTAACCGTACTCTTTTTTTAATTTCCAAGCAAATACATCTCGAAGCATTTCGGGCATGTAATATTGCTTCTCCGTTTTATGAGACATTTCAGGATATAAGTATCCAAATGTAAACATATCAAGCGTTGCTATAAGATATGATTTATTGTGATCAACAATAACTCCGTTAAGTCGGATTTGTTTTAATATAGGTTCTTCATCATTTAATATTTCCCATTCAATTTCAATATTGTCAAACACCATAGCACCCATTACTTTACCTCGAAATCCTAACCCTTTAAATTCTAATTCCTGCATCTGTTTTGTAAAACTTTTTTCAATTACCGCTTTTAACTCTGAACCAGTTAAACTAATCTTGCAAGGATTAATAGGATGCGGGCAAATATGATGAATATCTTTTCTCGTCACTGGTCCAGCAGGTAGATCAGCTAATATAACTCCTGCATTCATCATAGCCGCATCTACACCTACCCACTCTCTTAATCCAGAGACTAATAGTTCAGTAATAATTGAGTTTGAAAACCACGATACAGGAAGAGGTTGTTCCAAATGAACAACTTGATTATTGTAACGTTTGTCTACCCCTTCTTCTAATTCATCGAGTAACGACTTCGTCTCTAACGACTCATCCACTTCATCTATTAAATGTGTAATTGCCTGTTTATGAATCAATACTTTTTTCCTGTCATCAAAAGTAAGACATATTTCCCCAGCATAATGGCCATGTTTTCCAGCTGCTGCAAGTAAGGTTTGATTCATCATTTTTCCATTTTCAAAAAGGTGGTGTGTATGACCACCCATAATCACATCGACCTCTTCATATTTTTCAGCTATTTTTTCATCATCTTTTATACCTAAATGTGAGAGTAAAATAATTACATCAGCCTTTAATTTAATAGACGATAACAACTTATCTAATTCTTCATAAGGAGAAGTCACTTTCCACCCTAATTGTGAATAAAATTTTTCAAACGGTACAGTTAAACCAATAACAGCCATTCTCATGCCATTTTTTAATGTATAAATCTCATAAGGCCTTGTCCAGTGAGGACGATTTCCATCATTATCATACAAATTTGCTGCAAGGACAGTAAACTCAGCATCCTTATACAATGTATCTAGGCCCTCTTTAGATAACGTAATCCCTTCATTATTTCCAAATGTTACAGCATCATAACCAACACTGTTCATTAGTGTTACATTCGCTTTCCCTTCTGTAGCATCACTGAGCCAATGTGCTCTATCCATATGATCACCAATATCAAAGAAAAACGTCTCATCAGTACGTTCATCGTGTTTTTCTCGAACTTGAGAAAAAAATGTACTCATTCTTGTCCAAGCATCGAAATGACTATGTAAATCGTTTGAATGATACAAATAAACCTTCGACATGCGTTTCCCCCTCTTCTATTAAAGAGAGTATACAAAAAGGAAGTCAAAAAGGGCAAAGAATTCAATGAAATGTAAGCCAACAGCCATCAAATTCGAAGCAATCTCACGAGGTATATATTCTTAGCCTTAATGCTCAGTCTTTTTGAACAACCTCTTAGAATGATTGATAAATGAGCCTAATACCAATGATTACTAATATTATACGTAATAGAATGACAACAGTATTACTTTTTAATTTTTGATTAAGAACTGCACCTATCCGTCCTCCAAACCATGCGCCTGGAATAAGTGCAGCTGCAAAGATCCAATCGATATTTCCAAGAGTGATGTGTGTGATAGAACTAACGATTGAGGAGAGGGTAATCATAAACATTGAAGTTGCCACTGCAACATGTGGTGGAAATTGAAAAATTAACATCATGGCTGGAACCATTAGTGACCCACCACCAATCCCAAATAATCCAGATAAGAATCCAACTACAAAGGCCACACTCCATCCAGTTAACGGCCTGAACCCATATACAAATTCTTCTCCATTTAAATCTTTAAAATGGCGAACAATCCCTTTAATCTCCTTATTTTTTGCAGGCTTTAGCCTATCTTTAAAAAGTAACACGATAGCTAAAACAATCATTAATAATCCAAAATATAGTTGGAACTGTTCTACTTTCAAGTAATTATTCACAAATGCTCCAATAATACTTCCAGGACCACTTCCTATAAAAAAGATTAGTCCACTCTTATAGTCTATCGTTTTATATTTCATATAACTTAACGTCGATGCTAACCCTGTAAAGATAATAACGAGAAGTGATGTCCCTACAGCAAGCTGAGGTGTAATATTATGGAATGCTTCTGCGTATGTTCCTAAAAATAGCAATGCAGGAACAAGTATGATTCCACCACCAAGTCCAACAATGCTTCCAAGTATACCTGCTACTAACCCTATTACAAATAAAATAACCCAAATCAATTGTCATCCACCTACTTCCATCCTGCACTACACTAAACTTAACTAACTTAGTACGATTTCTATCAATACTCTTAAATGATATGAACAATGAGATATACAACTCTAATTTTATAACTCATTACCAAATAAATCGAGTTGACGTGGTGCAAGTCCTGTATAGTTAATATTAAGAATTTCCATCATTTGTTTAGCATTATCTGCTGCATCTCCACCTGAATTATTATTAAAAACGATATATATATCTTTTGTTTGATTGTTGAGTTTATTCAACCATTCACACCATTCACTAAGTTCTTTCTTATTATATCGATAAAGATAACGCACTTCACGCCAATTACCATGTTTCGGTTTTCTCCAACCTTCAACATTTCGGCCGTGAAAACGAATTAACGTCTTATTATCGTCTGTCGCATGCAATATTGTAGGTACACTACCTTTTCCTACTTGTGGTTCATCACAAATGCTGTGAATCCACTTTTCCTTTTCCATGAAGGTTAACGTCTGTTCATAGTATTTTGGTTCAAACCAAGTTTGATTTCGAAACTCAAGTGCAACAGGTACATCTCCCATCCTATCTTTGCAGTATCGCAAATACGTAACATGTTCTTTCTTACAATCGAACCATGGTGGGAATTGAAAAAGAACCATACTTAATTTTCCTGAATCTTGTAGCGGCTGAATGGAATTTAAAAATGCTTCAAACATTTCTCTTTTTGTTGTAAACGGAATCTCACCACGCTGATGACCAGTCATACCCTGATAAGCTTTTACTACAAATTGAAAACGTTCAGGTGTCTCACTCACCCATTTCTCCATATTTCGCTTCGGTTGAACCGCATAAAAGCTTGAATCTAATTCTACAATCGGAAAATGAGCAGCATATGACAGAAGCTTTTTTGCCCCCGCTTGATTTTCTGGATACAGCGTGTAATGATCTCCCCAACCTGTCAAACCTATGTAAATCATATTGCATCCCCTTATTAACCATTGATAACAAATCACTGCTAAAGAAAGAATCAATTATCTACAATAATTACCCTGAACATAAAATAACAAACACGATGATGTTAACATTTTGCTTATCACCTCAACAAAACCCGTCTGCATATTACAGACGGGTTTTATAACTTTACATTGTATTTATGTTAACCCATAGAATCTTCATTTACGACTATTTTTAAATGCATCAAAAATATTAAATAAAAAAAGCTGTATCAAAGTACGGTGATTCGAGAATTATTGAATCGTATGAAGGATGATTATTCATACCTACTTTTTTATCTTGATTTTCGATAAATATTTAAATTCATAAAATTAAGCACCGTCTCTTGCTTAACTTCTTGAATTCGAATAATTAACAATAAGCAGTTGTAAGCTAGTTTCTTCTATATAATATTAACTAAGATTATCAACGTGGGCAATAAATTAACATCATTGTTCACTTTCTACTATTATAAATAACATCCTCTATAGTTAATACATAGTTATCCAAAATTCAACACTAACACATATCAGTTAGTTCCTGACGTCTATGCTAGATAGTATCTACTATTTTTAATATCCTCGGTTTACTTTTATCCCATTCGACAAAACCTTTTTCCTCAAGTTTTTTCATATGTCCATAAACAGTGGATTGCGATTTCAAACCTGCTCTCTCCGCAATTTCTCTAAACGTTGGAGAATAACTTAATTCCTCAGATAACTCAACTACTGCATCAAAAACTTTCTTCTGTGCCATACTCATTTGCTCCATCCATTTCTCCTCCTCTTATCACCGAAAAACCTGGACTTATGTTATCAATTTTAAATGTTCTCGATGCTTTTCTAAGATGGCAGAAGGCTTTTACAGTGCGATCAATGACTGCATTAACTTTGACACACCTTTTCACAATCTCTCCTGTATCAGACATATAAATAATTTCATAAAACTGTTTGTCAACGAAACAACGCTGGAAAGTTTTTTCACTGTAACCTGTTCTTTGATATTTACATTATGATCGAACGTATGTTTCATCATGAACAATCATACCACAATTTAAAGGTTTCAATAACATTGCGATAATAAAATACCCTGTAAATTATTTTGTTAGTAAGACGTCTTACAAAACTAAAAGGGATTTATCATATTAAAAAACAACCCTTAATTATATTGTTCTATTATTTTTTGAATAAGCCAATCTTTCTTTTCATTATCAATACAATCATTTCTCTTTTTTCCTACGGAAAAAGAAGTTCTTGTAAGTATAACCTCACCATTTATTTCGGTAGCTCCAGTATTGACATTAAAGATTTCATTAATAATATACAAATCATTTTCTTTTTTTATATCACTTGCATAATAGTAATCTAAGTTACGAAAACCTGAGTTACTTTTTCCTTCCCACCCAAAATCATAATGTGAAGATGTTATTGAAACCTTTAAATTGTGGTATGATTGTT